>JBIIDU010000120.1:0-7236 GCA_044238165.1 Ferruginibacter sp.
CTTTCTCCGCACACGCTCTGTAAGCTGGCCGCCTTCTTCGTAACCCACGTATCCGGGAGGCGCACCAATCAGCCTGCTCACGGTGAATTTCTCCATGTATTCGCTCATGTCGATACGGATCAGGGAATCCTCATTATCGAAAAGGTAGCGGGCCAAGGACCGTGCAAGTTCGGTTTTTCCCACACCGGTGGGGCCGAGGAATATGAAGGTACCGATGGGCTTCTTGGGATCCTTGAGCCCCACACGGTTCCGCTGTATGGCTTTTACCACTTTGGCAATGCCTTCATCCTGTCCGATCACTGCTCCCTTGAGGTCGTCGCCCATCCTGCGCAGCTTTTCTGTTTCAGCCTGAACCATCCGTTTTACGGGAATTCCTGTCATCATGCTGATAACCTCGGCAATATCTTCTTCCTCGATGGGGTAGCGTTTGTGCTTGCTCTCCTCCTCCCACTTGTTCTTAGCTTTCTCGAGCTCTTCCTGCAATCTTTTTTCCGTATCGCGCAGGGAAGCAGCCTCTTCAAACTGCTGGCTCTTCACCACTTTGTTTTTCTCGAGCTTGATGTCTTCAATCTTATTTTCCAGCTGGATGACTTCATCAGGCACGTTGATGTTCTTGATGTGTTTGCGGGCGCCTACCTCATCCAGTACATCAATGGCCTTGTCGGGCAGCAGCTTGTCGGTCATATAACGCTCACTCAGTTTCACACAGGCCTCAATTGCGTCTGCGCTGTAGGTGACATTATGGTAATCCTCGTATTTGCTTTTGATGTTGGTGAGGATCTGGATGGATTCCTCCACCGAGGGCTGTTCGACAATCACTTTCTGGAAACGCCGGTCAAGTGCACCGTCTTTTTCGATGTGCATGCGGTACTCGTCGAGCGTGGAAGCGCCGATGCACTGCAGTTCGCCCCTTGCCAATGCTGGCTTGAAGATGTTGCTGGCATCCAAAGAACCGCTGGCTCCACCTGCGCCCACAATGGTATGGATCTCGTCGATGAACAGAATCACGTCCCGATTCTTTTCCAGTTCATTCATGATGGCTTTCATACGCTCTTCGAACTGGCCCCGATATTTGGTTCCGGCAACAAGGGCGGCAAGGTCGAGCGATACCACCCGCTTGTCGAACAACACACGACTCACTTTGCGTTGCACAATCCGGAGGGCCAGGCCTTCCACAATGGCAGTCTTGCCCACACCGGGTTCGCCAATCAGTATCGGATTGTTTTTCTTTCTGCGTGAAAGGATTTGCGATACGCGCTCAATCTCCACCTCGCGGCCCACGATGGGATCCAGGGAGCCATTTTCGGCAAGGCGGGTGATATCGCGTCCAAAATTATCAAGTACGGGTGTCTTGGTTTTGGGTTGTGCAGGACCTGTCCTTTGTGACTTCTGCTGTTGTCCGTATTGCTTCCTTTCCTCGTCGAAGTCATCTTCGTTCTCGTCGGAGAAATCGGCCTTGGGCGGCGGGCTGGCAACCATACCCAGGTCGTTCTTGAACAATTCGTAATCCACTTCGAACTGGTTCAGTATCTGGGTGGCCACGTTTTCCTTGTTTTTCAGAATCGACAACATGAGATGTTCGCTCTCCACCAAGGGGCTTTTACTGGCCTTGGCTTCCAACAGGGTAATCCGAATGACTTTTTCGGCCTGTTTGGTAAGGGGAAGCGAATTGATATTGGCGATGTTTTTACCGGTCTTGTCCTTAACGGCAACCTCGATTTCGCGTTTCAGTTCGAAAAGGTCGACATTGAGCGACTTGAGTATCCTGATGGCCGTATTCTCACCGTCCCGGATCAACCCCAGAACGAGATGCTCGGTACCGATGAAATCGTTTCCCAGCCGGAGCGCTTCCTCGCGGCTGTAGGAGATGATTTCTTTCACTTGGGCTGAAAAATGATTATCCATTTCAGTAGAGATTTAATGTGTACAATGTTAACGATAAAAAGCTAGAAATAGTTTAAGCCTGTCGTTAATTGTTGAAATGTTGAAAAGTTAAAAAGGCACTATTGAGGGCCTGCAAAATTTATTACGTTTTCCGGCATCGTTTTCACCCTTCCGGGACACCCGGCCGGAAAATTCGGATTAAAAAAAAGCTTTTCTTTACAAGCCGGCGGCGGCAAAATAAAAAGCCCCCGGCATCGTTGGTAAAACTTAAACCTGTTTCCTTCCCAATTAATGAACATCAAAACAGATACCAAAGAGAGATTTACCGTCATCACCGTCCTGGAAACGGCTCTGACTGAAAATATGGCAGAGAATTGCGAAAAAACATTGCTCGCCTGTCTTAAAACCGATACCCCGCAACTGGTTTTGAACCTTTCGAGGGTTCAGCAGATCGATGCTGTCGTGGCAAACGCCATTGCTTGCTGCCAGCAAAAATTTTATGATTCCGGATGCTCCTTTGTGATTTGTTGTTTACAACCCGAAGTTGAGGCCGGTTTCGAGCGGCTGGAATTGCTGGAACTGCTCAACGTCACCCCTACCGAAAGCGAAGCCGGGGACATTGTGCAGATGGAAGAGATTGAACGGGAGATATTGGGCGGTGAAGATGACGGGAATACGCAGGATGAAGCCGGAAGATCAGACCTGTAAAAAAGTGCCTGGAAGCAAAAAAATTATAAAGCGATGATGGCCCTTACGATTTTAGGCAACAACTCGGCAATTCCGGCTTTCGGAAGGTCTCCGACGGCGCAGGTACTCCAGACTGCGGAGGAGAGCATTCTGATTGACTGCGGCGAGGGTACCCAGGTGCAACTGGACCGCTACAAGATTCGTAAAAGCAAAATCAGCACCATTCTGATTTCGCATCTTCACGGCGATCATTACTTCGGGCTGATCGGGCTGCTTACCAGCATGAGCCTGTTGGGGCGGACCCAGGACCTGCACGTCTTCGGACCACCGGAGCTCCAGCATATTCTGCAACAGCAGCTTGATGTTGCCGACTCGCGGCTGAGTTATCCTTATTACTTCCACCCGCTCTCAGGAGAGGGCCAGATAGCCGACTTCAAAAAAATTACCGTGGAATCCTTCAGCGTGCAACACCGTATCCCCTGCTGGGGGTTCTTGTTCCGTGAGAAGAAAAAACCGAGAAAGATTGATGTGGTTCGGGCCAGAGCTTATGAAATACCTGCATCTTTCTTCGAACAACTGCAGGACGGGGCCGATTATGTCAACAAGAAGGGCACCATCATTCCCAATCATGAAGTCACCGGGGCTTCAACTCCTGCACGCAGTTATGCCTTTTGTGCCGATACGATTTACGACGAAGCCTTGTGCATAAAAGTAAAAGGAGTTGATTTGCTCTACCACGAAACCACCTACCTGAACGGAAATGAGGAAAAGGCTTCCCTCAGGTTTCATTCCACCACAGAACAGGCGGCCCGCATCGCCCTGAAGGCGGGAGTGAAAAAACTGCTGATCGGACATTTCTCGGCCAAGTATGAGCAATTGGGGGCTTTTCTCACAGAAGCCTCGGCTGTTTTCAAAAATACCGAGCTCGCGCTTGAAGGCACCTGCTACAAAATCTAATCCCCGCTATTTACAAGTTTGTTGGGGCCATCGGCCATCAACCACGCGTACGCGAAAGGTAAATGGTTTTTCCAGAAACAGTTTCCAGTTGCGCCGGATGATACTCGGACCGCGTAGATGATGCCGTCCGACAAAAGACCGAATTTGTCCAGCCAGGAGGTTTCATTGAAAAAAGCAGGATCACCCGCCAGGTAGAAGCAGAATTTTCCCGAAAACGCCGGTGCCTGCCGCTGCAACAGCCTCTCATCATCTGCTGAAAGCCGGGCATTTTCCAGGAAGAAGATTCCGTTACCAAAAACTTCGGGATTCAGCAGCATAAGCCGTAACAGTGCATTTGCCGATTGCCCGAGAGCAGCCAGCGTGGTATGCTTTGGTTCGGCATATGTTGGATAACGTTTGTCAATAAACGCCTTGAGGCCCATTGTCAGCGCCGATGCGGTGCTGTCGGAACGGACGGAACCGATGCCAGCCATGGAATCGGACCATGTGAATGCCACGCAAAGACTTTGGGAGCAGCAGCCCGCCATAATTGAATCAAGACAACCCTGCCGGTCGGATAGGGCTTCCGGGAGCGGCAAATAAATAACCGGGTAGCGAACGGCCCCTTGTTTGCGTTGTTGCGGAATATACACGTGAACAGAAATGCCCGACGATATTCCGGCTATTGTCAATACAGTATCCAACCGATGGAACGGCAATCCGAAGGCATCCGATGGTACCGGAGGAATTGAATCAAAATCTGATCTGAGAAAATATCCTTTCCCCGCAAAGCAAATTCCCGAGGCGCTTTCATCGGCCGGAGTTGTGCAGGGGGATGGAAATCTTTCGGGGCGATCAACTTCAGCCGATGCAGACAGTCGCCACAACAACAGCATCAAACCGAGAAGCGCAAGCCTTTTGTTTCCGTAGATCATAGGCGGAGATCAGGGTGTGGGATATTTGCGGAGCAACGCGCCAACTTCTTCCTGCAAGCTCTCGCTGAGAGGCACGAGCGGCAGGCGTAAACAATTTTCAACAAAGCCCATCTGGTGCAAGAATGCCTTTGCTCCCGCAGGATTATTTTCCGCAAAGAGCAGTCGGTATACTTCCATAAGTTCAAAATTGATTTTGCGCGCAGTGGCAAAATCGCCCTCCAGGCCGGCAGCAACCATCCGGGAGAATGTCCGCGGATAGCAGTTGGCCACAACGCTGATCACTCCGTCAATACCCCCTGCCAGTTCAGCCAGCACCAGATCGTCGTCACCGCTCACTATCAGAAAATCAGCGGGGCGGTCGCGAAGCAGGCTCATACACTGTTGCACACTGTTGCCGGCTTCTTTGATACCCGCGATGTTGGTCACTGCTGCGAGGCGGAGCGTAGTTTCGGGCTCCATATTACGACCGGTACGTCCCGGGACATTGTAAAGAATCACAGGCCTTGGCGATGCGGCAGCCACCTGAAGATAGTGCTGGTACAGGCCCTCTTGAGAAGGCTTGTTGTAATAGGGAGCCGCACTCAAAACCGCAGTGGCTTTTTCCAGCGGCCATTGCTCCAATTGCCGGCATACGGCCCTTGTATCGTTCCCCCCTACTCCCACCACTATGGGAACACGCTCACCAACATATGCAAAGGTGAAGGAGAGCAATTCCTGTTTTTCTTCAGCCGAAAGCGTCGGCGTTTCTCCCGTTGTACCCTGCGTAACAATATAGTTGACATTGTTTTCTATAAGAAAATCAATCAACCGCTCCAGGGCCTTATAGTCGATACTGAGATCTCTTCTGAAGGGAGTGACTATGGCTACACCAACGCCACTCAACTGATTCCTTAGGTTCATAGCGGTTGTTTTGTTCCGAACGCATAGGCTGTGCGGAAATAAATTGTTTATGACCGTGAAGGTAACGATTAAAACAATTTTGCAACGGGCTCCGATCCGGAACAGTGCAGCCTGTTGAAGAAGAGAAAAGAAAATAAAACGTGGGATTGCGCAGGGAGTTTATTCTTCTTCCTTCTTCTTTCTTTTTTTGGACTTGCCGTCGCCATAAACCTTTTTGGCGGAAGACAGCAGGGAAATGAATCCACTCTGCAGATAGCTGCCCGGATTTCGGGCCTCTGTGGCCAGTTTTTCAATATCGGACCAGTTCACTGTGGGGGGAATGTATTTCGACTGCCTGAGTTTAAGCCCGAACATGGCCACTGCCGCACCGAACTGAAGGTCTTTGTTCAATGTGCTGAAAGGGGTCACCACCGCGCTGCAGGCATAGGAAATGCTTTTTTCCGTTTTTAGCTCGGCAGGTTTGTACCGTAATTTGACACGGGCCACATCGCCCTCGGGAATAGTCACACCCGGAGCAAGTGTCAATTCAAAAATGGCCAGCACGCTGTTCCCACTGCCGATCTCACCCCCCTCCAGATCACCGGTACTGTCGGCAATGGCGTCTTTACGGTTGTCGAATCCGATCAGGCGGTAGTCTTTTGCCACAGCGGGATTGAACTGAACGTTGAGGTATACATCGTTTGCTACTGTGAAGAAAGTCTGCGTCATCTCCTTCACCAGCACTTTCTCGGCCTCGCCGATATCGTCGAGATAGGCATAATTGCCGTTGCCTTTTTTTGCAAGGGCTTCAAGTTTTGAATCCTTGAAATTGCCCATGCCGACACCAAGGCAGGTGAGGTAAACACCCGATTGCCGTTCGCGTGCCACGAGTTCCTCCAGTGCTTTTTCAGACACCTCGCCCACATTGAAATCGCCATCGGTAGCGATGATCACCCTGTTGTTGCCGCCGGGAATGAAAGAACGTTGGGCAGTACGATAAGCCAGCCGAATGGCGCTCTCACCCGGGGTATCGCCTAACGCAGTGAGCTCTTCGATCGAACGGATGATTTTCTCTTTTTCGGCACCGCTGGTGGGCTCCATCCATACCGCCACGGTGCCGCCATAGATGACGATGGAAACCGTATCGATGGGGCGCAGGTTTTTGACAAGCAACTGAAATGCCGCTTTCACAAGCGGCAGACGGTTGGGCATATCCATACTTCCCGAAGCATCGATCAGGAAAACAAGATTACTGGGGGGAATCTTCTGCAGGTCGATCTTTCGGGCGTTCACATTCAGGTAAAGGAGATGACTTCCGCTTTTCCAGGGGCAGGGCGACAAATTCGAAGTGATCTTGAAATAATCGCCGGGATCGGGTTCGCTGTAATTCAGGTTGAAGTAATTCAGGAGTTCCTCACAGCGGACCGCATCGGGAGGAACGACACTGTTTGATTTCAAAAAGCGGCGGACATTGCTGTAAGATGCCTTGTTGACATTCAGCGAAAACCCGGTATTCGGGAAATCGCGGGCGTTCACCGTTTCGTTCTCCACAAGGGAAAAATAAGACTCATCGCTTACATGCCAGGTGAATTTGGAAGTAAACTGCTTGTCTTTGGTTACCGAAATAAGTTTGGGCCTGTTCTTATTTGCGTTGGAAGACAAAGCCTTCAGCGTGATGGTAAGAAAGTTGCCGCTTTCTATCCGCATCTTCATCGTTTCATATCCTTCAAACATTACCGTAATGGAATCCTGCCGTAAGGAACCCGACAATCCAAATCCGCCTCCGACACCGGAATAATAAAGCATGTGGTCGGACTGAAGGATGATTTTGGCGTTTGCAAGCCCCTGGTTCTTGTCATCCCGAACCTCCCCGCGCAGATAAAACTGCGCATGTGTGGACGATACGCAAAACAAA
>JBIIDU010000121.1:0-7190 GCA_044238165.1 Ferruginibacter sp.
CTGAAGGCGAATCAGAAGACCGTGCGTGAAACCATCATCACCGACCTCAACGGCAACGTTTACCGTTCCGACAGCGTTTTTGAAAACAGCTCCTCCGGCACCATTGTCTATCCGTCCACCTATACGCTTGGTTTCACCTATCAGGATTCTGCGGGCCGCTGGCTGGTGGGCGCCGACTACAGTCGGTCAAACTGGAGTGAATACCGGTATTTCGGGCAGCCCGACAAGGTGGCAAACAACTGGCATGTACGTGCGGGAGCGGAATATTATCCGGCTCGGCTCAACACTCCGTTCAAAAAGTATTTCAGTTTTGTGCGCTACCGCGCCGGCGTTTATTATGGTACCGACTATATCAACTTCGGTACCCCACGCCCCGAATACGGCATCACCCTGGGCGCAGGCTTCCCCCTCAAGCTGCGACGCAACTTTTATGAAACACAAACTTCTTACCTGAATACCGCAATAGAAATCGGAAAGCGCGGCAGCAAATCGGAAACCCTGTACGAAAACTTCGTACGTATCGGCATCGGGTTGTCCCTGAGCGATATCTGGTTCAACCGCTTCAAGTATTACTGATCCGGATGCCGCAAAACAGGTTCATCACGGGCAGCCGCCACGGCATCAGGCCCTATCAAATTATGCACAGTTTTAGCCGTCATCTGTTCTTGTTGTTGCGTTTTGCGCCGTTTGCCGTATACCTTGCGGCCTGCAGTGTACCTCCACAGGAGCTTTCCGGAAAACCCGATCCCGGAAAAGACAGGGCACGGGATGTGGTCATCGATTATTCAGTGCAGGGAAAAAAGAAGGCGTTGCTGAAGGGGCCTGTGATGTACCGGGTGCAGGATACCGTAACCTTTGCAGAGTTTCCGCAGACGCTGCATGTGGATTTCTTCGACAGCAACGACAGCATAGAAAGTTATCTCGACGCCCGGTATGGCCGGTACACCGAAGGGCAAAGCCGCGTGTTTCTTAAAGACAGTGTACGCATCATCAACCGGCTGGGCGATACCCTGTATTGTGAGGAGCTCTATTGGGACCGTTCCCGGTTGAATCAGGAATTTTATACGGACAAGCCGGTACGCATCCGCCGGAAAACGGAAGTCATAGACGGGGTGGGAATGTCCGCGCGGCAAGATTTCCGCGAATGGGTCATTCTGAATCCGGTGGGCCATGTGAAAGTGCCCCGCTCCTCCTTTCCCGATTGAAAGTATGGGCAGCCGCCATACCGTGTATTCCTGTCGGATACTTCCTATTATTGCAATGAAAAAATGATTACATAAATTCAAAACCTTCTAACGATGGAATACCGCCGACTGGGAAAATCCGGATTAAAAGTAAGTGTGTTGTCGTTTGGCAGCTGGATCAGTTTCAGCAAGCAGATCGACGACAAGATTGCCGATACGCTGATGGGAATGGCCTACGACAACGGGGTCAATTTTTTCGACAATGCCGAAATCTATGCCCTGGGCGAAAGCGAAAAGATGATGGGCCGCGTGCTCCGCAAGAAGAAGTGGGAGCGCAGCTCGTTCACCGTTTCGTCAAAAGTGTTTTTTGGATGGAGGGGCAAGGAGAACAAGCCCAACCAAACCGGACTGAGCCGCAAACACATCGTGGAAGGCTGTCATGAAGCGTTGCAACGGCTGCAGGTCGATTACCTCGACATGTATTTCTGCCACCGGCCCGACAAGAATACGCCCATTGAGGAAACAGTTTGGGCCATGAACCACCTGATCCAGCAGGGAAAAGTGCTGTACTGGGGCACCAGCGAATGGAGCGGAGTGGAAATCATGGAGGCTCACCGGGTGGCGGAGAAATACAGACTGATCGGTCCGGCGATGGAACAACCGCAATACAATCTTTTCGAGCGGCACAAGGTGGAAGTGGAATACGCCGAAATTTACAAGAACGTAGGACTGGGCACCACCATCTGGAGTCCGCTCGCATCGGGACTGCTTTCAGGCAAATACAATGAAGGTATTCCCAGAGGCTCACGTTTCGCCCTACAGGGTTTCGAGTGGCTGCGCGACCGCAATATGCTCGACGACCGCCTGAAGAAAGTGAAAAAGCTGGGTGATTTCGCAGGAGAACTTGGGGTTTCGCTTGCCGCTTTGAGCATCGCATGGACGATTGCCAATCCCCAGGTGAGCACCACCATACTGGGCGCTACGAAAAAGACGCAGCTGACTGAAAATATCAAGGCACTGGATGTGCTGAAGCTGCTCACCCCGGAAGTCATGGAAAAGATCGAAGCCATCATGAAAACGAAGCCTAAGGCGCCGGATTTTTAAACCCTTTTTTCAATGGATTCCGACGACCCGCTTGTTATTGTGTATGGCATATCCAACTGCGACAGTGTCAAAAAAGCACAGGCCTGGCTGAACAGGCAAGGGATTTCTTTTGAGTTTCGCGATTTCAAAAAATGGCCCCCGGCCCTCAACCAGGTTTCCCGATGGTGGGACGTGACGGAAGGCACCGGGCTGGTCAATCGGAAAAGCACGACCTGGAAATCATTGTCCGTTGACGAGCAGGCAGCAACTCATCTGCCGGAGAAAGCCAAAATGCTTCTGGTAAAGTATCCGGCACTGATCAAAAGGCCTGTAGTCGAATACTCAGGAAAAGTGGTTGTTGGTTTCGATGAGGAAAAGTATGCGGCTGTTTTTGAATCCTGATACGTGCTTTACTGAGCACTCCCCCAACAGGGACATCACTTCAGGATTTTCACCTTCACCGTCTCAATCCGGGTGTCGCTCACATTCAATAGCTCGAAGCGGATATTGCCGATGTTGATTCCCTCCTTGGTACGGGGAATCTGTTTGATATGCTGGATGATGTATCCGCTCAGTGTTTCGGCATCGCGGCGATCGATGAAGGGAATCGAATATTTTTCAGCAATCAGGTCCAGCTCCATACGGCCGCTGAACATGTATTCCGTTTCGGAAAGCTGCTTGTCAATGAATTCCTCCGTGTCGTACTCATCTCGTATTTCGCCGAAAATCTCTTCCAGCAGGTCTTCCATGGTCACAATGCCTGCGGTGCCGCCGAATTCATCCACCACCCAGGCGATGGTCTTACGCTCGCGGGTGAACCGGTTGATGAGGTCGATGGCACTCATCGTTTCGGGTATGGCAGCAATGGGCAGCAGCACGGAGCGGATGTCGGGAGGATATTTGAAAAGGTCCTGCTGGTGTACATAGCCCGCGATGTTGTCGATATCGCCTTCGTATACGATCAGCTTGCTGAGTTTGGTGACGATGAACTTCTGACGAATCTCTTCCACACTACTGCGGATGTCCACCGCTTCGATCTCCTTCCGGGGAATCAGGCACTCCCTGATTTTTTTGTCGCTGAGCGAAAGTGCATTTTCAAACAACTCCTTATTCAATTCAGAATGGTCTTCCGTATCGAGGTTCTTGCTCTGCTGGATGAAAAGCTCCAGATCAATCTTGGTGAAGGGCTCTTTGCGGGCATTCACTTTCACATTGAACAGGTATTTGAGCATCCACTCCGCCGCACCCACCAGCATTGTCGAAAGCCATGAAAGCAAGCCATAAGAGGCCTGAACTATAAACGCTACAAGGGTGCTTCCCAGCACACTGTCTTTTTTGGCCCTGAAAAATGCACGGAACAGAAACTCGGCAACCAGCAGAAAACTGGTGGCGATGGCGGTTTCAATCACCAGGTGGAGGTAGGGATTTTCATTTTGCCAGAATCGGTTGATCCAGACGCCGGTCATGAAATTGCTCCAGAGCAACCCATACACCACCATCATGATGGTGAACCCCACCAGGGCGTTGCCGATGAAGCGGGTGGGATTTTCCGCATAGGTGCCCCAGCGTCTGCCGCTGTAGGTGCCCTGTTTTTTCCGAAGCTCGATGGAAAGTTTGTTGGCCGAAAGAAAAGCGGCTTCAATGCCGGCGTAAAAGCCAAGCAGAATGAGCGATAAGAATATGGCAATCGGAGCGGTCCAGTTCATAGGTTAAATATACTGTTTCTTCGAACAGTTTTGCCCCCTGCATCGCCGGTCGGGTTATCGGGCAATAAAGGCTTCGACAATATTCCGGGCTTCGGCGCAGGCTTTTTCCAAATCTTCGTTGAGGATGTGCCGGTCGAACTGGTCTTTGAACGAAAGCTCATAAGACGCCTTGTTCACCCGCGCCGCCAGCGACTCTTCCGTTTCGGTTCCCCGGCTCATCAGCCGGTTGCGGAGCACTTCCACCGAAGGGGGCTCGATGAACAAGGTAAGTGTGCTTTCGGGATATTGCTGCTTCACATGGATGGCGCCCTTCACATCGATATCCAGCACCGGAATTTGTCCGTTGCCCCAGATCCGCTCCAGCTCCTGCCGCAGCGTGCCGTAATACTTTCCCTCATAAACCATTTCCCATTCGGCAAATTCGCCATGTTGTATTTTTTCCCTGAAGGCATCTTCACTGATGAAGTAATAATCGCTGCCGTTCGTCTCGTTCGCCCGCGCCTTCCGGGTGGTGGCCGATACGGAAAAGGCCAGGTTCGGAAACATCTCCATCAGGTGACGGGTGATGGAGGTCTTGCCCGAACCGGAAGGAGCCGTGATGATGAGTATTTTATTTTCCATGACCGTCCTGGATATGGTGGGCTGTTTCTTTTCAACTGATCCGTTCAATGGAGGCGCCGAGTGCATTCAGCCGCTCGTCGATATACTGGTACCCCCGGTCGATCTGTTCAATGTTCTGGATGGTGCTCTTCCCTTCCGCGCTGAGGGCCGCAATGAGCAGGGCCACGCCGGCACGGATGTCGGGACTGCTCATCGTGATACCGCGCAGTTTCTGTTCGCGCTCCAGGCCGATGACTACGGCACGGTGCGGATCGCAGAGAATGATCTGTGCACCCATCTCAATCAGCTTGTCTACAAAAAAAAGGCGGCTTTCAAACATTTTCTGGTGGATCAGTACGCTGCCCTTCGCCTGTATGGCCGTGACCAGCACAATGCTGAGCAGGTCGGGGGTGAACCCCGGCCAGGGATGGTCGTAGATGGTAAGCACCCCGCCATCCATATATTTCTGTATCTCATAAATATCCTGTGCGGGCACATGGATATCGTCGCCGGTACAGTTGACTTGAATCCCCAGTTGACGGAAGCGCTCGGGTATTACCCCCAGGTGTTCGATGCCGGCCTGCCGGATGGTGATTTCGCTTTGGGTCATGGCAGCCAGGCCGATGAAGCTGCCGATTTCAATCATATCGGGCAATATCCGGTGCGTGGTACCCTTCAGTTTTTTGACTCCCTCGATGCGCAGGAGATTACTGCCGATTCCCGAAATCCGGGCTCCCATACTGTTCAGCATGTTGCACAACTGCTGCAGGTAGGGCTCGCAGGCGGCGTTGTAAACAGTGGTTGTTCCGTCGGCCAGCACGGCTGCCATCACCAGGTTAGCGGTGCCCGTAACGCTGGGTTCGTCAAGCAGCAGGTCGGCGCCTCTCAGGCCCGGGGAATTGAGCTGAAAATATCCGTTGCTGTCATAAACATAAGTGGCACCCAGTTGCTCGAACCCATTGATATGGGTGTCGAGCCGCCGCCGGCCTATCTTGTCGCCGCCGGGTTTGGGGATATAGGCTTTGCGGTATCGGGCCAGCATGGGGCCGGCCAGCATCACCGATCCGCGCAGGCGTCCGCTTTTTTTCTGGTAGTCGCTGCTGCTGAGGTAATCCACATTCACCGCATCGGCCTGAAAAATACAGGTGTGCCGGTCGGTGCGGGATACTTTCACGTCCATTTCGGCCAGCAGCTCAATGAGCAGGTTCACATCAATGATGTCGGGGATGTTGGAGATGGTCACAGGCTCGGCGGTAAGCAACACGGCCGAAATGACCTGCAGGGCTTCGTTCTTCGCACCCTGCGGAGTAATAGACCCCGATAGCCGCCGACCTCCGCGGACCAGAAATGAACCCATGGCTGAACGTGATTTTTTATTGTCGCTGCAAGATAGAGTTTGCAGTTTATTCAGCGTGTTTTTGGCGGAAAATAAAGCCGGCAAATTTTTGATAAAAGAAAACCCGGCAGGGAATGCTGCCGGGTTTTTGTTGATGGGTCTGAATCCCGTCAGTATCTTTTCTTAAAGCTGCGGTTGTTGTTGTTATTATTCCGGTTGTCGCGTCCGCCACGGTTCATGTTGCCGCGGTTATCGCGTTGTCCGGGATTGCTGCGCTGTCCGTAGTTTTTTCGGTATCCGCCTCCGTTTTGCATCCGGTAATCGTCGCGGTCCATTCCGGCGTCGGTGCGGTGTTTTACAAAGGGCCGGTTGTTGAATTCCAGCTGGCCTTCGGTAATGGCGTTGAGTTCGCTTTGGATATTGTCATCGTGCAAGAGCTCCTTATGCCAGTTGCTGTAGGTGAGCTTCATGTAATAGGCGATGGCGTTGGCGAAGCCCTGGCGTTTTTCCGGATTCTCCTCCTTCAGGGCCTTGTCGATGATGATTTCGATGTTTTTGCCCAGGTGGTTGTAACGGGGATATCTTTTGGGGTAGGGTAACTGCTGCGGTCGGGCCTTGAGGCTTTCGCGGGTGGGAATGGGATAGGGACTGTCCACATCCAGCTTAAAATCACTGATCAGAAACAGGTGGTCCCAGAGCTTGTGGCGGAAGTCTTCCACATTCTTGAGCTGCGGATTGAGAAAGCCCATCAGTTCAATCAGGGCGTATGCATTGCGCTGCCTTTTTTCCCGGTCTTCGAGGTTGAGCAGGTAATCCACCATTTTCTGGATATGTCGGCCGTACTCGCGAATGGTGAGATGGTTCCGTGTAGTATTGTATTCCATGTATTCGCTTTTTGAAAGCATACGAAGGTACTGAAAATGCGCCGAAGTGCCGCCTTCGGGTCTTTTGCCGAATTGTGCCCTAATACGAAAGCGACTTTACTTTTAGCCCAAAAAATTTTTCGTATAATACCGATGTGATAGCTGTCTGGACCAATGAAAGTGGTCCATTACAGATATCCAATCTCTCTAACTTCACGCAATTAGTTGAAGGTCAATTGCTGACATCGGTATTAGTAACGACCAGGCATACGAGCGGTCTCGTGCGCCAGTCAGGGGAATAGGATGCATCTTCTACCCCTCCTTTGGAGGGGTAGGGGAGGCCTATCCTCATAATGCGAAGGCGACTTTTCTTTTAGCCCATCTCTCTAACTTCAAAAAGTTAGCATCTATTTTCTAT
>JBIIDU010000009.1:0-23831 GCA_044238165.1 Ferruginibacter sp.
AGCCTTTTTTACGACAGCCTTGGCAGGCGCTGGTTTGGCCGCTTTTTTGACAGGAGCTTTGGAAGGGGCTTTTCCCTTTTTTACCGGAACTTTTTTAGTGGTTGCCATTGTAACCTCCTTTTTTGGTGATCATTACAGTTAGTATGGCATCATTCACATCTATTTCCGTGCTGTCCGGCAACTCTTCTGCCGAAAAACTGAGCGAATCTGCCAAAATTTCGGCGCAAATATAGTCCTTAAAATGAATTAAAGCCGGCTGAAGCTCCCTATTTTCCAACACTTTAACGTCGATCCGGTCGCTAACTGCCAACTGTTTTTCCTTTCGGAGATGCTGCATTTTATTCACAAATTCCCGGGCATCACCCTCCTCCTTGAGGTCCGGGGTAATCACAATATCCAGGGCAACCGTAATATTTCCCCTGCCGGCCACTTCGAAGCCGGGTATTTCATCGGTTATCACATCCAGATCCTCCGCTCCAAGGCTAATCGGCTCAGAACCAGCAAGTTCAAGCATGTATTCTCCGGCTAGGACCCGGTCAATTTCCGCGTTTCCGAAACGGGCAATGGCATCGGCGGCGGCTTTCATCTGGGGCCCCAGCTTCTTGCCCAGTGTTTTGAAATTGGCCTTGGCTTTCTTTTTTATGAAATCGTTGCCGGCGTCCAGCAGCTCAATGGAACGGATATTGGTTTCCGATAAAATTACCGACTCCATTTCCCGGATCCGCCGGCCCATCCCCTCATCGAGCGCGGGAATAAATACCGTTTTCAAGGGCTGCCGCACTTTGATATTCACTTTTTTCCGCAGGGAAAGTATCAGCGACGAAACCTCCTGGGCAAGCGTCATCTTTTCCTCAAGCTCCGCATCCAGCTTTTCCTTTTCGGTTCCGGGGAAAAAAGTATGATGTACCGAACTTTCCTTGAGGCGATGCGATACGGCATTCAGGTTGCCAAAAAGCCAGTCGGCAAAAAAAGGAGCGATGGGGGCAGTCAGCTGTGCCAGTTTCTCCAGACATTCATAGAGGGTCTGGTAAGCACAGATCTTGTCGTGGCCATATTCCCCTTTCCAGAACCGCCTTCTGCTCAAACGGACATACCAGTTGCTGAGCTGGCGATCCACAAAATCCTCAATTTCCCTTCCGGCCTGGGTAGGTTCATAGGCGTCCATATTTTCTTCTACCCGGGCTATCAGCGAGTGCAATGCCGAGAGAATCCAGCGATCAAGTTCGGAGCGCTCTTCTACCGGAATATCGGGCTCCGAATAGGAGAACCCGTCGAGATTGGCATATAGTGCGAAGAACTGGTAGGTGTTGTACAGGGTGCCGAAAAACTTCCGCTGCACTTCCTTGATTCCCTCCGCATCGAACTTCAGGCTGTCCCAGGGGCTGGCATTGGTAATCAGGTACCACCTTGTGGCATCAGGACCAAAACTGTTGATGGTGGCAAACGGATCGACCACGTTGCCGAGCCGCTTGCTCATTTTGTTTCCGTTCTTATCGAGCACCAGGCCATTGCTGACCACCGTCTGGTAAGCCACTCCATCAAAAAGCAGTACCGCCAGCGCATGCAGGGTGTAAAACCACCCGCGGGTCTGGTCCACTCCCTCGGCAATGAAATCGGCACCCGACCAATCCTGCTTATCCGATGGTGTTCCCTGACAGGTTTTCCAATAAGCCAGACACTCTTCGGCCGTAGGAACGATGCCCTTGCGCTTTTCGGGAAGACCCCACTGTGCATAGGGCATGGCGCCGCTGTCGAACCAGACATCGATCAGGTCGGGCACGCGGCGCATGGGCTTTCCGTCGGACGATACCAGAACTATCTCATCGACATAGGGTTTATGCAGATCGGTCAATCCGTTTTCAATGAACCGTTTGTTGGTATCTCCGCCCAATCGGACAGCAGCGGTGTTGATGGCTTCCTGCAAAGCAGCCATCGAGGCGATGCATACCACTTCGCCACCGTCCTCCTCTTCAATGTAGGAACCCTTTTCGTCCACTGTTTTCCAGATGGGAAGCGGGGTTCCCCAGAAACGGCTGCGGCTTAGGTTCCAGTCTACCATATTCTCCAGCCAGTTGCCGAATCGGCCCGTACCGGTGGCCGCGGGTTTCCAGCGAATGGTGGCATTGTGTTCGATCATCCGCTCCTTGACGGCCGTGGTGCGTATAAACCAGGCGTCCAAAGGATAATAAATGATGGGCTTGTCGGTACGCCAGCAATGCGGGTAACTGTGTTCGTATTTCTCGACCCGGAAAGCCCGGTTCTCTTTTTTGAGTTTGACGCAGATGTCTACATTCACATCCGCATAGGCGGGATCGTCGGTATAATTCTTTACGTAGCGCCCTGAAAATTCTCCCAGACCCTCTACGAATTTACCCTGACGGTCTACCAGCGTCAGAATTCCCAGTTTGTTCTTCTGCCCCATCCGGAAGTCGTCGGCGCCGAATGCGGGTGCGGTATGCACAATGCCGGTTCCATCACCGGTGGTCACAAAATCGCCGCACACTACCCGGAAGGGATCGGCATCCGGTGTTATCGACCGGATCTTTTCAATACTTGCGGCTCCGGATGGAAGCAACTGCTCGTAACGGATACCCTCGAGTTCCGAGCCTTTCCAACGTCCGGTTATTTTCCAGGGAAGCGGGGCATTTTTGTTATCGGCCGGTACAACGTATTCCAGGGCGTCCATCGGGGCGTTTTCGCCCGCAGATTTGAAAAATTTTCCAAGCAAAGCCTCAGCAAGCACCACCTGGATACGCAGGAACGTATAGGGATTGTAGGTGCACACCATCACATAGTCGATATCGGGGCCCACGGTAAGTCCCAGGTTGGAAGGCAGTGTCCACGGTGTGGTGGTCCAGGCCATCAGGAAGGTATCTTCTCCGTTGGCCGCAGTGAACAGCATCCTGCTTTTATCATCGGGCAGCACGCGGAACATGACGGTGGCACTGGTATCTTTCACATCCTTGTAGGTACCCGGCTGGTTCAGTTCGTGGGAGGAGAGTCCGGTACCCGCCGCAGGTGAATAGGGCTGTATGCTCACACTTTCATAGAGATAGCCTTTCCGGTGCAGTTCGCCGAGTATCCACCAGAGTGTTTCGATATAGCCGTTCTCAAACGTGATGTAGGGGTGTTCGAGATCCACCCAGTAACCCATCTGCCGTGTGATTTCGTCCCATTTGTCTTTGTACCGCATCACCACTTCGCGGCATTTGCGGTTGTACTCCTCCACGGTAATCTTTTTTCCGATATCCTCTTTGGTGATGCCCAGTTCCTTCTCAACACCGAGTTCTACGGGCAACCCATGGGTATCCCAGCCTCCTTTGCGCTTCACTTGAAACCCACGCATGGTCTTGTAGCGGCATACCAGATCTTTGAGCGTACGCGAAATCACATGATGGATACCAGGCATGCCGTTGGCGCTCGGCGGGCCTTCATAAAAAACGAAGGGTTGTGCTCCCTCCCGGATGGCCACACTCTGCCGGAAAGCATCCTGCTCATCCCATTGTTGCAGCACCTCCCTGCCGATTGCCGGCAAATCAAGCTGCCGGTATTCCGTATATTTTGACTGCTTCTTAAGCGCCATAGACTGTATTTGTGGAAATGTGGGCAAAGGTAACGAAACAGGGCTTTCCGGGGCCGTGTTGCACTGCCCTGCCTGCCCAAAAGAAGAAGGGGGCGACGCGCTTGTCACCCCCTCCCGGTAATGTTTGATGGCTTGACTGATTTTACAGGAATTCCACCCGGCCTGTTTTCATGTCGTAAAAGGCACCTACAATCTTTATTTCGCCCTTGTCGGCCATCTCTTTCAGGATTGCGCTCCGCTGCCGGATGCTTTCGATGGTGCCCAGCACATTGTTTTTGGCCACATGGGTCACGAAGGAATCGTTCTTGGTGGTCTTATCTCCGGCATAATCCTGCGATTTCGCCACGGCCGGCCTTATTTTGGAAAGCAGTGCGGTGATGTTGCCGAGCTTGACATCGTCGATTGCCGCTTTCACTGCTCCGCAGGAGCTGTGCCCGACCACCACAATCAGCTTGGCGCCCGCTACCTTGCAGCCGAATTCCATGCTGCCCAGCAGGTCTTCGTTGACTATATTGCCGGCAACCCGGCCAATGAACAGATCGCCGATGCCTTTGTCGAACACATCTTCCACCGGTATGCGGCTGTCGAGGCAGGAAAGGATGACGGCCTTTGGAAATTGCCCGGCGGCGGCATCAATGACCATGGAAGAGTGATCGCGTGCTGTGACTGCGTTGGCTATGAAATTTTTGTTGCCCGCTTTCAGGCCTTCGATGACCATGTCGGGGGTCAGTGCTTTCTGCTCATCAGTTGTCAGCACTTTATCGCGGATTACTGCCGGAACAGTTTGAGTTTCCGAAGCTGATGGGGTTGCCGGAGCGGTGGGCGTTTCGGTGTTTGTGGCATCCGTATTGCCTTTGCAGGAAAAAAGCGTGGCTGCAATCAGCAAACAGATGGAAATGTTCAGGTGGCGCATGTATATTGGTTTGAATCAGCAATCCTGTGAATCAGGAGCCTAAGCTACGAACTTACGTTTATTCCTAGACTTTTCACAGAAAAGACCATGACGACCGAAAGTCCCCAAAGGCCTGCAATTAGAAATTCCGCAATCCCGACGGCTGATAGGCGTAGCGGAACGTGTATTTGATCTTGGTAGGCCGCGTGGGCGGGGTCACCGGGTTTCCGTTGTCATCGGCCGGATCTGCAGTCAGAAATTCCAGCTTGGCATACTTCACTGAGCGGAAGACAGGCAATGATGCTGCGGTCCGGAAAACAAAGGTTTTACCGGTAATAGGCGCAAAACTGCGGGTCTGGGAATTATAGGTGTACCAATCAGGACCCTTCACAGCTAGCTGGGTGGAAGTAGTATCATATGCATAGCCCGTTTCGGGAGCAAGGGTAACATCATTGAACGGAACATTGAGAATCTGCACGCCCGCATTGCCCGGTCCGCTGCTGTTGCTGTTCACAATAATCTTTTCAAAGCGCATTCCAAAGTCCCAGTTATTGCTCACGGAATCGGTATTGGCCACAGGGGCATTGGTATTGAATCCCCACAAGTTGAAAGCCCCGACGGGCGATCCGCTTACCAGAAAGGTTTTGGTTTGTACAATGGCGGGCACTACCACCGGTTCGTCTTTCTTACAACTGTTCAGCACAACGAGTACGGTAAGCGGCAACAACAGGCTTTTTGCTCTACGTGCCAGCTTGGTTTGAGTTTGCATATATGTTTGGTTTTGGTTTACGAAAAAATAGGATGCGGCATCCGCTCTATGAATGCCTGCTGCCGTGTTTAGATTTTTTTGAACCGTTGTTGAATGTTACAGACAGAAACCAATTGGTGCCGGGAACATTCGGCATGTACTGCGCATCGGTCTGGTTGGTAAGGTTGTTCACGCCGAGCTGCACGCCGATGCGTTCGTTGATCTGCCTGCCCAGCGTGGCATTCAGCTGAAAAAAAGGCAGGGCATATTCGGCGTCCATATTGGCAAAGCCGTTGCCGTCCCGGTCCACCACACCCCGCCTGTTGCGGTATGTAGCACGCAGCGAGCCCGACCACCCGTTAACGGCATTCGCATAAAACAGGCGCATATTGGCCATATGACGGCTGCGGTTCAGCAATCCCCCATAATCACGAAGGGTCATCAGCCGCGCGGATCCCAGCGGTTCATCGCGACCATAAACCTTGCCCTCCAGGATATTTTCCCGCACATCCTTGTCGCCGGTTTCAAGCCACTGGTATCCTCCGCTGATCTGCAGCGACTCGCTGAAACGGTAATTGATGTTCAGTTCTGCACCCATCGTATAAGCCCGGTTCACATTTACATAACTGAATACCTGGCTGCCGTTGTTCTGCAGGGCTACGGGAACATAATTGATCAGGTTGCCGATATCGTTGCGGAACAGGTTCAGCGACATGTCCAGTTGTGTGAGAGGCCGGTATTTCAAACCAAGGTTTGTCCCTAAAGATGTTTCGGGTTTTAGTGTACCGATGGTAAAGGCCGTGGACAATATTTCGGCAATCAGTCCGTCGCGCCGTTGCTGCTCAAGTTCTGCAACAGAAAATTCGGCAGCGCCGTAAATGCGGTACCCCTCGGCGGCATTGTTGACGAAGTTGAGATAGAGCTGCCGGAAATCGGGGGCACGGAAACCCGCTCCGCAGGAAGCCATGAGCTGCAGCCGGGGGTTGAGTTCATAGCGCATTGAAACTTTGGGACTGAGTCGCGGAGCAAAAGCCGAGTTATAATCGAAGCGGAATCCCGGAATCAGTGTAAGCCGCTTTCCTGCAGCCCACTCATCCTGCACAAAAGCATGCAGCATTTGCTGTTGCCGCGAACCTGCATAACGGCTCGTGTTCACCTGCTGAAAAGAATATCCGCCCCCGGCTGTAAGCTGATGGTTCTTTCCTAAGGCAATGTCCGTCTGGTTTTCGGCCCGGAAAAAGAACTGCCGGAAAAAGTCATTGTAATAGCCCTTTCCGTTGACAAGGCTGTCGAGATGCTGGCGGTATTCATAGTGGCTTGCATAGAGCCGGAACTGGGTCTGCACATGCTTTCCGATACGATGGTACAGTACAGGATTGATGTTGTAATCGGCTGTAATGCCCCGTCCGCCTACATTGATGACCGGGCTGTTCAATGCGTAATAGCTGTCCTGCACACCGTAAAATGCACGGATGCCCGTAACCAGCCGGGTACGAGGAGAGCAATCGTAATGGAAGCGAAGCTGTCCGGTATAACTGTAATAGGGATCAACGGTACGTTCAGGCCGTTGGGTATTGAGGCGATAGCCCTGGCTGCTGTTGCGGTTGGCAAAAAAAGAAACTCCGAAATTTTCTTTGGAGAGCCTTCCGTTGACCGATACATCGGTGGAGCGGAACGAACCCATGCGCAGGGTGCCGTCGATTCCGCTTTCCACAGGCGTTTTGCTGATGATGTTTACCACACCGCCCAGCGCCTCGCTGCCATATAAGCTGGAAGAGGGTCCCTTGATGATTTCAATCTGCCGGATATTGGCGGTGGTGAACCGCGAAAGGTCGATCACGCCTCCCTGCCTTCCGGTGAGGGGTTCTCCGTCGAGGAGGATAAGCGTATGGTCGGGCGAAAGGCCCTGCATCTGGATACCGTTCCCAAAAATACCACCGCCCACCGCAGCGCTGCCGGTTCCGGAAGTGAGCATGAGTCCGGTTTGTTCCTGCAACACCTCATTCAGCCGCAGCGTTCCGGAAAGCCCTATCTGGCGGGCATTTACCAGCGTGGCAGGTAGCGAGATATTGCCCAGTTTACGGAGCGTTCGGGTGGCGGTAATCACCACGTCGTCCATGCGCAGCGTGTCTTGTGCAAGCATGGTTTGACCTGTACACAGGGCCGTCAATACCGGCACCAAAAACGCCCTTTTGAAATTCCGTATCCGCATCGGGGCCGCAAAGTTCGACGGGCGTTACCGGAGTTTTATCATGGAATTGTCAAGAAATGACCGATGCGCCCTAAAAAAGGAATTCGTCCGGAGCTGTTATACAATCATTAATTCGTAGAGGCAGGAAGCGTATGATTGAAGAATTCCTTTTAACTTTAGAAAACCTTTTTTTATGTTATGGAGAAAATTCAACGGCGACCCGATTGAGCTTCCCATCAAAGACGCCGTGGAGGAAGCCATCCTGCGGGAAACAGAAGCCGGCAACCGGCTGAAGGTCTGCATCGGCACCGACAGCCAGGTGAAAGGCCGCGAAACCGAATTCGCCACCGTCATTGTCTTTTTGCGGGAAGGCCGCGGCGGATTCATGTTCATCCACAACGAGAAAACCACCCAGCAGCACAGTATCAAGGAACGGATGCTGGTGGAAGTGGCCAAAAGCATCGAGATCGCCTACGCGCTCTGCGACCTCTTCACGTTGTATGATGTGGATATGGAAGTGCATGCCGACATCAACACCAATCCCAATTTCAAAAGCAACGAAGCGCTTCGTGAAGCCATGGGTTATATCCTGGGCATGGGCTTTGCCTTCAAAGCCAAACCCGAGGCCTTTGCGAGCAGCAGCTGTGCGAACAAGGCGGTCAACTGATCGCCTGATATTTGTGTCGGGATACTAATCCTCCCCATTGTTCATCTCATCAATGAATTGCAGCAGTTTGTCGCGCCCGGTCTTCTTCTGCGCACTGGTCACAAAATGACGCGGAAGGAATTGCCAGGTTTTCCGGAGCGTATTCAGGAACTGGTTCACATTTTTGGCCACTACGGCCTGCTTCTCCTTATCAGACTTGGTGAACACCAGTGTCAGCGGAAGTTCCCAGCGGTCGAGCTGGTGGATGAAATCGAGGTCGATCTGCTGCGGGGTATGCCGGGAATCGAGCAGCACAAAAATCATCGCCAGGTTGGGTCGCTTGCGCAAATACCCTTCAATCATCTGCTCCCAGCGGCGCCGGCTGCTCTGGCTTACACGCGCGAAGCCATAACCGGGCAAATCGACCAGATACCATTTGACAGGACGATTGTTTTTTTTCGCTTCAGGCACGTTGCTGTCGGAAACACTGAGGATTTCAAAATGGTTGATGAGTTGGGTTTTTCCGGGAGTCCCCGATGTTTTCGCCAGCTTCTCGTTATTGCAAAGCATGTTGATCAGCGACGACTTCCCCACATTGCTCCGGCCGATGAAGGCATATTCCTTCCGGTCGGCAGGCGGGCACTTGTCGAACGAGGGACTGCTGAGCAGGTATTTGGCCGAATGGATCACCATGGGGCAAATATATCGCTTGTGGCCATCAATGACCAGCGCATACTGAAGCTTTCCCTGCACAGGCAAAACCTTGTTAAGATGTTCAACAGGGCCTCCGGCAAGGAACAAACCTTCTATCTTTGTGACCGATGACACGCTATGCGCACGATACTGTGATGCCTGTTGAAGGTTCGGCCGCCCCCAAAAAAGCGCAGGTGGCGGAAATGTTCGACTCCATTGCCCACCGGTACGATTTTCTGAACCGCTTCCTCAGCGCAGGTATCGATGTACGCTGGAGAAAGAATGCCATCCGTGAATTGAGTGAACTGCGCCCTGAACACATACTCGATGTAGCCACGGGCACCGGCGACATGGCCCTACTGGCCGAAAAAATGCTGAAAACCCCACAAATCACCGGGCTCGACATCAGCGAAGGCATGCTGGCCATCGGAAGGGAAAAAATACAACGGCTCGGTTTGTCGGGCAAGATCAGGCTTGAGACAGGCGACGCGGAAACAATAAAGCATCCCGACAACTCGTTTGATGCCGTGATGGTGGCTTTCGGCGTCCGTAATTTCCAGCATCTTGAAAAAGGCCTGGAAGAAATCCGGAGGGTGCTGAAACCCGGTGGGAAGCTGGTGGTGCTCGAATTCAGCAAGCCACATGCGATGGGCATCCGCCAGGCTTACGGCTTCTACATGGACGTGCTCACTCCCGCCATCGGCAAAATGTTTTCAAAAAACCGCAACGCATACCAATACCTGAACCAATCCATCAAACTTTTTCCCGAAGGCAAAAATTTTACCTCGATTTTAGACCGACTTGGTTACCTGGATACGTATTGTAAACCCCAGCTTTTAGGTATATGCAGCATCTACTGCGGAAAAAAATAGCCGTTGCAGCACTGATCCTTCTCCTCCTCTCCCCTTTTGTGGGAAGGGCCCAGTTCCGTTCGCAACTCAACCAGCTTGACCACGACGGCAAGCTTTATCACTTCGGCATCAACATCGGCATCAATACCTCACACTTCAGCTTCACGCACCACCCCCGTTTTCTGGATCCATTGCTCAACGACAGTGTCAACGTTATTGAGAGCATCAACAGTTCGGGCATCAACCTGGCCTGGCTGGTGAATTTCAACCTCAGCGAGCATTTCGATGTGCGCACCTATCCGCTCAACCTCACCTTCAGCGAGAAGGCTTTTGAATATTGGCTCAACCCGTTCGACCCCATTGCCGGCGAAAGCAAAACCACCCTCAAGAAAGTACAGTCCATCACCCTGAGCCTGCCGCTGATGCTCAAGTTCAGTAGCGACCGTATTGGAAACATGAAAGTGTACACACTGGCCGGCGGAAGGTTGGATTACGACCTGGCGTCGAACGCCAACAAGCGGAACGCCGAACAGCTCATCAAACTGAAACCTTTCGATTACAGCGTGGAAGCGGGTTTGGGATTCCACATCTATTTCCCTTATTTCGTGCTGTCCCCGGAACTACGGGTGAATTGGGGCATGTCGAATCTGCACAGCCGGAACCCCGAAATGAAGTTCTCGAGCAATGTGGACCAGATTTATTCACGGATGATTTCCATCTCACTTACGGTAGAATAAGCTACCGCTTCTCAGAAATCATATTCTCTTCGGGCGATGTTCATCCGGATGCCGGCCGTTATCAGCGTGTTGGATGTATTGCCGGCAACGCTTGCGCGGCTGTAATTGCGTTGCTGAAATGTCAGATCAAAATAAATGTTCTCCCTGATCTCATAGGAAGCCTGCAGCACTGCATTGAAACAATTCACACGGTCGCCGCTGCCCACACTGTAGCCGCTTTCACGCTGCGAAGAAGCGGGATTGGAGGGATCTACAAGGGGTTTGCCGAGGTTATACAACCTGAAGGGATCGGCACCAAAATTAAACCCGGCACTGTCAAGGCCCTGGAAGTAATAAATCATGCGGGCATTGATGTAAAGCCGGGGCATGGGCTGATAGCGCACAATGCCGATGAACTCCTGGAAATTCGCACCCAGCGGATGGGCCATCAACTGGTTGTAGTGGGTGTAGTTCGATACGGAATCGCGATGCGAATAAACGAAAGGACGCACCCGGTTGCATTCCACCTGGATGTCGAGGTTCGGCACGTTGAACGCATCGATATACTTTGCTCCCAGCTGATAGCCGTATTTGTTGACGTAATTATTTGGATCGTTACGGAGCTTGCTCAGCACAAACTCTTCCAAGAGGAACTGCCCGTAAAACTGGAATTTCCGGGCCACATTGTATTTGAAATCAAGACCCACCCGCGCCTTGTCGGGACTGCCCACCGAACCCTCCACGAAGCGCAGGAAGATGATGGGGTTGAGGTACTGGAAATCAAAATGATCTTTACGGCCGAAGGTGACGGCTTCAAATACACCCACGTTGATGGACTTCGAAATGTTGAAGCTCAGGTGATGCATGGTCTGGTACTTGCGGCTCAGCACGTTGTCGCCGGTTTTGATGAAGGTGGGCATCAGCTCCATGAAAATATTCTGGTAGTTGAGCTTCCAGATGCGTGTATTCAGTTTAAGGAAAAGGGAACTGTTGCCCCACTCGCTCAGGACCAGGCTGCGGTAACCGTTGCCCCAGAAATTCTTGTCGTGCCCGAACTGGATGTCGATGTATTTGGTGGCATTGAAGGTCACATAGCCCCGGGCATCGAAATAATCGACCGCAGACCCCTTAAAACCCTTGTAAAAACCGACTCCAGGTACGGCCCGCTTGGCAGTCACCAGGTCCATGAAATAGCGGGGGCCCCGCTCCTGATTCTCGGTCAATGTGGTGGAAAATCCGATTTTCCGGGCTATCAGCCCCCGGACCGTGATGCCCCGGGTATTGAGGAAGATATCGCGGTCATTTCCGCTTTCACGTCCCACAGTGAGGTTGAGCACCGGATTGACCGCCAGAAAAAAATCTTTCTTGTTCACCTCCAGCATGTTGGGCTTTGTGGTGTAAAAAGTGTTGAAGATGGGCTTTCGGCTGTTGAAGGAGGAGCGGTCGCCTGTAGCCCACTCGGTATTGTTCATCCGGAAACTGTTGTAGTTATATTCATCGATCGGGGTGAAACGGATACCGGCCCAGGGCTTGAAACGTTCGGGTACGTTTCCCTGGTAATCCATCCGGGCGCTGTCGAACAAATTCATTTCCTCCACCACCGCTTTCCGGCTGAACGGCTTGATGCCGGAGAAATTCAGGCCGGTATTGTCCTTGCCCTTGATTTCCATACGGTCGATGAACTGGTAGGCCTTGTCGCCCTGCTGCAGGAAGGTGGTCTGGCCGGCAGTAAAAAGAGGGCAAACAAAAAAAAGTAGTTTGAGGACGCTTTTGATAATTTGCATCAGCTATAAATTGAATTGGAAAAAACCGGAGCCATGCAAAAATATCTTTTTAAATCCATTCAGGTGGTCAATGAAGGGGAAATTACCACTACCGACGTGCTGGTGGAGAACGGCCGCATCGAAAAGATAAGCCCCGGCATATCGGAGAAGGGTTCATGCCGCATCATCGACGGAGAAGGGAAGCACCTGCTGCCCGGGGTGATCGACAACCATGTGCATTTCCGCGAGCCCGGCCTTACCCAGAAGGGAAGCATCTACTCCGAATCAAAAGCCGCTGTGGCCGGAGGTGTCACATCGTTCATGGAAATGCCCAACACCATTCCGCCGGTGTTCACACGCGAACTGCTGGAAGACAAATATGCAAGGGCATCGCAATCCGCCCTGGCCAACTATTCTTTTTACATGGGTACCTGCAACAACAATGCCGATGAAGTGTTGCGCCTGAATGAAAGAAAAAAGAACGTATGCGGCATCAAGATCTTCATGGGCTCCTCCACCGGCGACCTGCTGCTCGACAATCCCGTCACTCTGGAAAGGCTTTTCCGCGAAAGCGAACTGCTGATTGCCACGCACTGTGAGGATGAACGAACCATGCGCAGCAATCTGGCAAAGCTCATAGCTTCCGGAAAGGCGCTTACAATTGAGGATTACCCGGTGCATAAAGATGAGGAAGCCTGTTATCTTTCCTCACTCGCAGCCATACAGCTGGCAAAAAAATACGACAGCCGGCTGCACATACTCCACATTACAACGGAAAAGGAACTGCAGCTTTTTTCGAACCTGATGCCCCTTGCGGAGAAACGCATCACCGCCGAAGCCTGCGTGCACCATCTGCACTTCACCAGCGACGACTATGCCGTGCTGGGCAACAAGATCAAGTGCAACCCGCCGATCAAGGATCCGCGTCATAAGGCCGCTCTCTGGAAGGCGGTGAACGACAACCGCATCGATTCCATCGCCACCGACCATGCCCCGCACCTGCTTGCCGAAAAAAATGTAGCGTTCGAAGAAGCCCATAGCGGGCTGCCCCTGGTACAACACGGACTGCAGCTCATGTTACATTACTGCGCCAAGGGACAGATCGCAATCGAACAAGTAGTTGAAAAAATGTGCCATGCGGTAGCTGCCGGTTACCGGGTGGCCGAAAGGGGTTATATCCGCGAAGGCTATCATGCGGACCTGGTTCTGGTCAACCTCAACCATCCCGAAAAAGTATCGCAACAAAACGTATACTATCATTGTGGCTGGAGTCCGCTGGAAGGCATGGTGCTGCCCGCCACCATCGAAAAAACCTTTGTGAACGGGCACTGTGTGTTTGAAAAAGAGGCCGACGGCACGGGCCGCTGGGACGAAAGCAAGAAAGGCATGCGGCTCGGATTCGACCGGAATTGAATGGTATCCGAAGGATATCTTATCAACGTAATACTCCGCCATGGAAATCGATCAGACAACACTAAGGGAACTTTCCATTTTACCGGGAGCGGATGATTTTTCGCTGATGGACCATATCGATTGTTGTATCACAACCGGCGGAAAAGAGCGGCTTTACGAAATCATCCTGAAACCGCTGAATGGAATCGACGCCATTATAGCGATGCAACAGACGCTCCGGTCGCTCAGCGATCATGCAGCGGTTTGGCCCTCCTCCACTTCGAACGGAACAATTTTGGTGATCGGGAAATACTATAGCACCACCATCGATCCCATTCCCGAAAATCCGCAATCAGGCGGTGTACTGGCCTACCGGTGGCTCCACCGGGCCGATCATTCCTTTGTGAAATACTCCACCGAACATGCCCTCGATTTCCTGAAAGACATGCAGGGGCTCGTTGAGCTGCACCGGAATAAAATAGCTCCCGAACCGCTGCAGAGGAACATTACCGAGATCGAAGCGCTACTGAACGAACCGGAGTTGGCGGTTGTACACGATAGAAAAAGTTTCGCATCCCTCTCGCCCAAAAACCTACTGCGGCTGGCCCATTTTCTCCGGTACCGGTATAAACAGAAGATGCAGCGCCTGTTGTACCTGTTCTTCGAACTGGATGCCTGGCGCAGCATGGCCCTCGCCTCCATCAAAAACGGCTGGGTATTTCCCGAATTCAGGCCCGATAACGCCCCCTTGCTCGAAGCGCAAGAACTCCGTCATCCCCTGCTTGCTGCTGCGGTATCGTATGACATCGGCATGAATCCCGAAAAGAATTTCCTCTTTCTTACCGGAGCGAATATGGCGGGCAAAAGCACCTTTATCCGGGCCGTAGGACTGGCGGTATTCCTTGCCCATTGCGGTATGGGCGTTCCCGCAAAATCGATGAAGCTCAGTTGCTTCGACGGGCTGCTCAGCAACATCAGCAATGCCGACAATATCCGCAAGGGGGAAAGCTATTTCCTGAGCGAAGTGCTCCGCATCAAATCGGCCCTGCAAAAAATCAATGACGGCCGCAGCTGGATGTTGCTCGCCGATGAGATGTTCAAAGGCACCAATGTGCAGGATGCCATGAAATGCTCCCTGGCGGTCATCAACGGACTGGTGCGTTTGCGGCGGTCGGCTTTCATCGTTTCTACCCATCTTTATGAAATCGCCGAATCGCTGCGTACACACACGAACATCCGCTTCAGTTATTTTGAAACCGGATCCGCCGGAGGAAAACTGCATTTCAGCTACCGGCTGCGCGAAGGGGTAAGCAACGACCGGTTCGGATATCTGATCCTGGAAAACGAAGGCGTCGTCGACCTGCTGGATCACCTGCGATAACTGACGGCAGAAGCGGTTCAACCCCAATTTTTTTGCGTGTACATTTGCCGATATTGAAACAGCACAGCGCCGCACAGGATTTATGAACAATTTTTTCCGCATTTTCCGGTACATCCATATTCCCCCGAACAAACTTGCGCTTTATGTGCTGTTTACCCTGCTGGGAACGGTTTTCTCGCTGCTTTCCATCGGCATGCTCGGACCGTTCATGAACATCCTCTTTGAAGCAAATACAACACCGCTGCCCCAGCGCGAAGGCCTGATGGAAACGGCAAAGAACTATGTGGAAACGATGGCCCGCACCGACAAATCGAAAGCCCTGGCATGGGTTTGCGTCATCATTGCCGTGTCGACCCTGTTGAAAAATGTTTTCCTCTACCTTTCTTTTTACATTTCGACGCCTGTACGCAACAAGATCCTGTCCGGTTTCCGGACAAATCTGTACGACAAGATCCTTCAACTGCCCATCAGCTTTTACAGCGAGCAACGCAAGGGCGACATCATGAACCGCATGATCGGCGATATCGGCGAAGTGCAGGGCTCGATCGTCATGGCGCTGGAAGGGCTCATCAAAGATCCCCTCACGATCCTGGCTTTTCTTTTCTATCTGGTCTACCTCAGTCCGCAGCTCTCGCTCTTCCTGCTGGTACTGCTGCCGGTAACCGCGCTGATCATCGGCCGCATCAGCAAGCGGCTCAAAAAACAGTCGGGCGATTTTTCCAGGGCAGCAGGCGAAAATCTTGCTCATGTGGAAGAAACGCTGGGAGGCATCAAAATCATCAAGGCATTCCGTGCCGAGCCCGACATGATGCGCAAGTTCAGGGAAGGCGACCACAAGCTCTTCGACATCCTCAACCGCATCACCCTCAGGCGCGACCTCGCCAGCCCGCTAACGGAAGTACTGGGTGTGGTGGTGCTCTGCTTCATCCTCTATGTAGGAGGCCGGATGGTGTTCAGCGACACCAACCAGCTCAGGAGCGGCGACCTCATTTCGTTCATCCTCTGCTTCGCCATGATGATCAACCCTTCAAAAAACCTGGCCTCAACGGTATCCAACATCAAGAAGGGAATGGGGGCGATTGAACGGATTGAAGAGATTCTCAATGCGCCCAACGGTATCATGGAAAAGGAAAACGCGATCGAACTTGCCCGCTTCAACGATTGCATCGAGCTGCGCGACGTGTCGTTCAGCTATGAAGGAAAAGAGGCGCTGACAAACATCAACCTGACCCTCCGGAAAGGCAAAACTATTGCGCTGGTAGGCTCCTCCGGTTCAGGGAAATCAACCCTGGCAGATCTGATACCTCGTTTTCACGATGTCAGCAGCGGAGCAGTACTGATTGACGGTATCAACATCAAGGAATACACGATTTCTTCATTGCGCGAACAGATGGGCTTCGTCACCCAGGAGCCGGTGCTCTTCAACGATAGCATTTCGGCCAATATCGCCCTCGGGAATGCATCGGCTAGTCCGGAAGCGATTGCCGAAGCGGCCAAGATCGCCAATGCCCATCCTTTCATCGCAGCCAAGGAACAGGGGTATGCCAGCAATATCGGCGACCGCGGCAACAAGCTCAGCGGCGGCGAAAGGCAGCGGCTCACCATCGCCCGGGCGGTGCTCCGGAATCCGCCCATCCTCATTCTCGATGAAGCCACTTCCTCGCTCGACACGGAAAGCGAAAGGCTCGTGCAGGACGCCATTGAAAAGCTGATGAAGGACCGTACCTCCCTGATCATCGCCCACCGGCTCAGCACCATCCGCAAGGCCGATGAAATCATCGTGCTCCAGAAAGGGGTAATCATCGAACGGGGCACTCACGAAACCCTGATCGGCAAAAATGGTTTTTACAAGAAGCTGGTAGATATGCAGGAACTGGGTTAGCGGAAACCAACACATATTCCATGGTCATCATCAACTATAAAGGCGGACAACTGGGCAACCGCATGCTGCTCTTCGCCCACTTCATGGCCAACAGCCTCGAATATGGCTATGCGCTCTACAATCCCGAATTCAACGAATACAATCCTTATTTCGAAGGAAGTTCAGGAGCCGAAACCGTAGATACTTCTGTATCAGTGAGCCGATGGGGAAACCGGCGCATCGATAAATTGATAAGTCTGTTCCTGAGGGGCTGGACCGATATCACCCACCCCATTATAAAACGAAATAAGTTCTATCGTCTTTACCGGATCTTCAAAACGCATGACCGGGAACACCGGCTGTTCGACCTGAATGACCCGGATTTCGTGAAAGATGCCCGCGAAAAAAACACCATCGTGCAGGGCTGGCTTTTCCGCGACCACCGCCATATCGAAAAACATCACGCTGCAATCAGTGCTTATTTCACACCGGTGCTTCCATACCGGAACGAAGTGAATTCGGTCATTCAGCGGGCAAGGAAAGCAGGCGACATTTTGATCGGCGTACACATCCGCCGGGGCGATTACGCCCGGTTTGCAAACGGGCAATACTTTTTCACCGATACAGTATATGCCGAAAAAATGTCGCTCCTCAACGAACGCTATGCGCGGGAAGGGAAAAAATCTGTGTTCGTCCTTTGCTCCAATGATGCAGTCGATCTGAAAGCATTTCCACCCGACCTCACCGTCCTCTTTGAAAAAAGGCACTTCATCACCGACATGTATGCGCTGGCCGCCTGCGACGCCATCCTCGGCCCGCCCAGCACGTTCAGCATCTGGGCCTCCTATTACGGACAGGTTCCGCTGATGCAGCTCGACAGCCGCGATTACCTCCCCGAACCGGGTGCCTACATAAGCCGTTGTTGAAAAAACATTTCCCTGTGGGAAAAACAACATCAGCCCACCTTGCGCGCCCGATAATTTTACCGCCGGCCTGCTCAAAGGCAGCGCAGTAAAATAAGAACAGCATGCTGGTAAAAACGTTTGGCAGTGCGGTATTTGGTGTGGAAGCCATCACCATTGCCGTTGAGGTGAACATCAACAACCAGGGAAAATCCGATGCCATCATCGTGGGCCTGCCCGATAGTGCAGTCAAGGAAAGCATGTTGCGGGTAGAGAGTGCTATGAAAAGCAACGGATACTACATGCCCCGCACCCGACTCATCGTGAACCTCGCTCCGGCCGACATCAGAAAAAGCGGCACGGCATTAGACCTGCCCATCGCCATCGGCACCCTGGCTGCCAGCAACCAGATCGGCTGCGCGGAAACCATCGGACAATACCTGATCATGGGCGAGCTGAGCCTCGACGGTGAAGTCAGGCCCATCAAAGGTGCCTTGCCGATTGCCATTCAGGCGCGGAAGGAAGGTTTCAAAGGGCTGATTGTTCCTAGGCAAAATGCCCGGGAAGCAGCCATGGTCGACAATCTCAGCGTGTTTGGAGTAGCAAGCCTGAATGAACTGATCAACTTCCTGGAAAATATTGCTCCGCTGACTCCGGTCATTGTGGACACCCGCGAAGAGTTCGCGCGGGCGCAAAGCGATTTCGATATCGACTTCAGTGATGTGAAGGGGCAGGAGAACATCAAACGAGCGCTGGAAATAGCAGCAGCCGGCGGACATAACGCCATACTCATAGGCCCGCCCGGCGCGGGAAAAACCATGCTGGCCAAACGGCTGCCTACGATCCTGCCTCCGCTAAATCTTCAGGAAGCGCTGGAAACCACCAAAATCCACAGTGTGGTCGGGAAACTGCCGGAGAATGCCACGCTCATTTCACGCAGGCCATTCCGCTCGCCGCACCACACGATTTCGGATGTGGCGCTCGTCGGAGGCGGGGGTAACCCCCAGCCCGGAGAAATATCGCTGGCACACAACGGCGTGCTCTTTCTCGACGAACTGCCCGAATTCAAACGCACCGTGCTGGAAGTGATGCGGCAACCGATGGAAGAACGGAAAGTGACCATCAGCCGGGCAAAAGTAGCCCTCGACTTTCCGGCCAGCTTCATGCTCATTGCCAGCATGAACCCCTGCCCCTGCGGCTTTTTCAACCATCCCGAAAAAGACTGTACCTGCCCTCCCGGTGCCGTGCAGAAGTATTTGAACAAGATATCGGGGCCCCTGCTCGACCGGATTGATTTGCATGTGGAAGTAACACCGGTTGCTTTCAGTGAATTGTCATCATCTCGGCTATTTGAAAAAAGCGAAGCTATCCGGCAAAGGGTTATTGAAGCAAGGGAGATACAGGCAGTAAGATACAAGGACAATGAAGGCGTTTATGCCAATGCACAAATGAGCAGCAAGATGCTGAAGGAAATATGCCTCATCAACACGGCCAGTCAGAACCTGCTGAAAGTAGCTATGGAAAAACTAAACCTTTCCGCAAGAGCTTATGACAGAATTTTAAAAGTTAGCCGAACAATCGCCGACCTGTCCGGGTCAGAAGATATCCAAGCGGAGCATATTGCCGAAGCCATTCAGTATCGAAGCCTCGATCGTGAAGGCTGGGGCGGCTGATGCGCATAACCACCGGAAGCAACGCTTTGATTTATGCATGAGGGATGAGTTATCTTTAGCGCGCGGCCCGGCCGCATTCCGGATAATGAATACAACAGCTCCCTTCGATTTCAGCAGGCACTTTGACCGGGTCCTGGTCATCAGCTTGTCCCGGGCTACCGACCGGCAGGATGCTGTGAGTCGCCAGCTTGCCCCCGGCAGCTTTGAATGGATCTGGGCTGTCGACAAACGTACGCTTGAATCAAGTGATCCATCGTTCAACGGCCGGGTTGATTCCGAAGCATGCAAACGCCACCATCCCGTCGGCAAGTCCATCCAGCCCGGCGAGGTGGCCGTTTCGCTGAGCCACCGGCTGGCTTATGAAAGAATGCTGGAAAACAACTGGAAAACCGTGCTGATCTTGGAGGATGATTTTGTAGTGGATACGAAGCAGATCGGTCTGCTGGCCAGGATGCAGGAAGAACTGCCGGTTGATTGGGATGTTTGGTACCTCGGCTACGACAAAAGAACGCAGGTCCCTGCCGGCTGGCCAATAAAAAAATATTTCTACCTGCTGCTACACGGGCTCAAGATCCGCACCCGTTACTCACGAAATACACTGCATCATTTTTATCCGCAACCCTGGTCGGCCCACCTGAACAAGGCGGGTTTTCACGACTGCCTCCATGCCTATGCGGTGAACCGCAAGGCGGCTGCCCGATTGCTACACGACCAACAGCCCATAAAATATGTGGCCGACCATCTGGTGGCACACCGCGTCACCAGCGGCGATCTGCAGGGATTCGTCAGCATACCCCGTCTTATTTATCAGCCGGAACAACTGAGCGAAGACAAAATATTCTCCTACCGGAAGAATGACTGACCGGCTTGAATGAAGATCGATAAGGAAAGTGAATCAGTTTCCGCGGCTTAGCGGACGAAAAGAAAGATTTTCAATCAGAAAATTCTCTCCCGCAAGGGTGCAATTGTACCGGATGCCCGATAAGGCTGAAAACAGTGCCTGCGTACAACCCGGCCGCATGCGGTCGTGCGTTTCCACAAACAGCATACGGGTATGTGGCAACCAGCTTTCCACAGCCGATGAAAACAATTCGAGCTCGGCACCCTCAATGTCCACTTTCAGCAGATCGATCGACTGCCAGCCGAAATCATCCATGAGTTTGCGTGGGCTGACAGCCTCGAAACTATGAACGCCATGAGTCTGGGATTCCTTCACCTGATAAGAATTGGGGCCTTCACCGGTATCAACCAGTTCCAGAAAACAGGTTCTCGGCCAAACCCCCGAACGCAGCGGCCTTATGTTCGGATAAGGGCCGGTATTGGAACGCAGCAGATTGAAATTTTCATCATCGGGCTCCACCGAAATTATTTGTGCTTCAGGAAAACGGCTGGCAAGAAAAACACTGGTCAACCCGATATTCGCTCCTGCATCAAGCACCGTAGCGGGAACAAAACCATCGGGCAGCGTATAATCCTCGCACACAAGCACCTCACGGAATGTGGCATAGTCGCTCGGATTGTTGCGGATACCGACCGGAGCTTTGAGTCCGGGTACCCGCAAACGCCCATAGCGGCGAAGTTTCAGCTGTGCATAGAGGCTTGACGCTTCCGCAATCCCCCGGTAAAAAAGCAGTTCGACAAAGCGAGACATCATTCAAAAATACAGATAAAAGAACTAGCGGAATGCCATTCCACGTATAGCTACGTTGTCGGACATAGCATCACGTGCACCTTCAATCAGGACGAATCGTTTAGTATCCGTCAATTTCCTAACTTTAATTTTTAATGTCACAGCGAAACCTCCCCCGACGCAAGAACGTACAGATCAAATCCAAGGAACAGTACTACATCCACCTGTATTTTCTGCTGCGCGACATTGAACAGGCGCTCAAAGAACATGCTTGCGGCAAGCTGCTCGATATTGGATGCGGCAACAAGCCCTATGCCGTATGGTACGAACCCCTTACGGAGGAATCAATCGGTTGCGACATGGTACAAAGCGACGAGGCAAGGGTCGATGTGCTGTGCCCGGCCACCCAACTTGCTTTTGCAGACAATACATTCGACACGGCCCTTTGCACCCAGGTGCTGGAACATGTGTACGACCATCATGCGGTGATAAGGGAAGCATACCGCGTGCTGAAACCCGGCGGCAGGCTGGTACTCACGGTACCCTTCTGCTGGGAACTGCACGAGGAGCCCCACGATTACTTCCGGATCAGCCGGCACGGACTCAGGGAACTTTTTGAAGAAAACGGATTCACGGTAATGGCCATAAAAGCCAACGGCGGAAAATGGGCCGCCGCTTGCCAGATGATGATAAATACCCTTTACTCGGACTTCCGCCTTAAAAACTGGCGCTGCAAAATCATCAAATTCATTTTCATTGAACTGCGGCTCTGCCAGCTTATCAACAAACTGGCCGTATGGGGCGACAAAAAATACTTCGACGATATCTGGACACTGAACTACCTTATTGTCGGTGAGAAGAAAAAATGATGCCACCCGATCAACCTACCATACTGTTCCTGTCCACCATGAACGGCGACCCCTGGGGAGGCAGCGAGGAAGCCTGGTTCCGCCTCGCATGTTACCTGCCCCGTAATGGCTACAACATCGATTGCGCGTTCTATGGCTGGCAAACCGGAAAAGACGACCGGATCCATCAACTGCAGGAAGCCGGATGCCAGATCACCATCTTGGATAATTATAAGAACGCGTCCGGTTTTTTCAGGCGGCTGTTCATGAAACGAAGAGCCAAAGCGCAATTGCATGAATTACTGAAAGAAAAACGGTTTCACCTCACCATCATCAGCCAGGGCGGGTTTCTGGATGTTACTTATGCCCCGTTTCATAATCTGAGGCAGTTGATGGGCGCTTACATCCTGATCAGCCATAATTACAACGAAACGGTACCCCTGAAAAAAAACCGGAGAAATAGGCTCCGGCAATGGACTTCGAATGCGCGGCTCAACATGGCCGACGCGCAACGCACCCTCGGGGCGATTGAAACAATGGGAGGTTTCTGCCTGCCACGCCGGGAAGTGATGATCAACCCGCTGATGATGCCGCTTCTCCCTGAACCGGCTCCCTGGCCCGGTTTGCAACACGGGAATTTTGTATTTACCGTGATGGCCCAGCTGGATCTGCACCGCAAAGCCCAGGATGTGCTGATCAATGCCCTTTCCCAAACAAAATGGAGGGAAAGAAACTGGGAACTGCGGATTTATGGCGCAGGAAATGACCGGACATTGCTTGAACAACTCATATCCGAAAAAGGACTCTCGAATAAAATTTTCCTGATGGGCCATACGAACGATACCGCGGCTGCCTACCGCAACACCCACCTGTTGCTGCAGATCACCCATATTGATTCCATGCCCCTGAGCGTCACCGAGGCCTTGAGCATGGGCAGGCCCTGTGTCGTAAGCCGGGTCGGCGATATGCCCGTATGGATTGCTGACGGGCAAAACGGGTACCTCGCCGATGAGGTAACAGTCAACGGAATTGACCAGGTACTGGAAAGAGCCTGGGCAGACCGGGCACACTGGGAATCACTCGGTAAAAAGGCCTATGCCGGTTTTGTGCAAAAATATCCGCAACACTACGAGGCCTTCTATGAGGCGCTTTTTTCTGGCCATCTTTCACCATGAGGCGAAAGGAAACTCTCCGGCAACTTGAATAAAAGCCCGAACTTTGCGCCGTAAAAATCTTATAGAAACTTCTATAAGCACACAGCCCCCGACCCCTTTGTACGAGAAGGAAATCTGAAAATCCCCATCCGGCATCAGCGGTTTCCCCGGCATCAATGAACCAAACGAAAAGTACTCATGAAAATCCTCTTCCGATACCTGCAGCCGCACAAATGGATGGTCATGCTCCTGTTGCTGCTAGCGGCCATCAATACCAGCTTCTCGCTCATCGATCCCATCCTGTTCGGCAAGCTCGTCAACCTGGCCAATGAACACCAGACGGTGGCTGCACCCGGCAAGTTCGACTGGAAAAGTTTCTTCTGGAGCTACGGATGGATCGAGCGGAAGGGTCAGCCCTACCTGCAGATCGGCGTCTGCTACATCCTGCTGTTCTCGATAACGGTGGCCATGGTCAGCCGGATCGCCAAGGCGTTCCAGGATTACCTGCTGAATGTGGTGATCCAAAAATTCGGCGCCCGGGTGTTCACCGAAGGTTTGCAGCACGCCATGAAACTGCCCTACCAGCAGTTTGAAGACCAGCGCAGCGGCGAAACCCTTTCCATACTCACCAAAGTGCGTACCGACGTGGAGAAGTTCATGACCAGCTTCATCAATATCCTGTTCGGCATCTTCGTAGGTATCGTATTTGTTTTCGTGTACGCAGGACTGTTCATCAACTGGCGCGTGCCCCTCGCTTACCTCATCGGCATTTTCGTGCTCTCGTTCATCACCAACCGGCTGAGCAAGAAAGTGAAGCTGATTCAAAAGACAATCGTAGGAAAAACCACGGCCCTGGCCGGCTCCACCACCGAATCGCTCCGGAACATCGAGCTGGTGAAAAGCCTCG
>JBIIDU010000122.1:0-7164 GCA_044238165.1 Ferruginibacter sp.
CCAAGCCGCTGAGCCCCGAAAAAATAACCGGGATTGTTCAGGAGCTTTGAGTTTATTGTTTCCGCGGCTGCCCGGGAATCGTAATGGCCAGGAACGAATTCATTAAAGGAACAAATCCGCAAAACATCATGAACATCCGGGAAGCTGGAATTGAAGACATCATACAGATTCAGGCCGTAAGGAATTCCGTGACAGAGAACACCTTGTCCGACCCCGGCCTGGTTACAGACCGGGATTGTGAGGAATTTATCACAAAAAGGGGGAAGGGCTGGGTGTGCGAAATCGACAACCGAATAGTCGGCTTTGCAATTGTCGACCTGAAAGAGAAGAACATTTGGGCCTTGTTCATGGACCCAAGCTTTGAGAAAAAGGGAATAGGGCGACTCCTGCACAATACGATGCTGGACTGGTATTTTGCACAAACGGAAGATACCGTTTGGCTGGGTACCGAAGCCGATACGAGAGCTGAAAGCTTTTACAGAAAGGCAGGTTGGGCAGAAGCCGGAACACACGGCAAGGGGGAAATCAAATTTGAAATGACGTATAACGGTTGGACAAAAAGCCGGAAGAACTGACACCGCAGCGGTAAGATCCGTCCGGATTGTTTGTTCGCTTCCCTTGCTGCTCCTTCAAAAATCGGGTCAGGCGCATGTCAGGACGAATAGGACTCTATTCACCTGGCGATTTTTAAATAGAATATTCATTACATTTGGGTATGACGTTGCAAGTTGACATATTGAATCCGAAAGCCTCAAGGCTTCTCAAAAACCTTGAAGACCTTAAGTTGATTGCCATAAAAAAAACGGAGGATGATGGTTTTCTAAAAGTTGTGAAACGATTACGCATCAAAGCTTCAAAAAACTCACCTTCATTTGAAGAGATTACAAAAGCGGTAGAATCGGTCAGATCGAAGCGTTATGCCGGGAAAAAATAACCGTGTCATTATCGATACTAATCTTTGGATCAGTTTTTTACTGGGCAAGAAATATACGTTCCTCGATTCCCTCTTCAAAAACTCTCAAATCGTACTTCTTTTCAGTAAAGAGCTGCTGGATGAATTTGTGGAAGTTTCTACAAGAACCAAATTCAAGCGATACTTTTCAGCGAAAGATTTACAGGATTTAATCACAAATATCAAGACACATGGGGAATTCGTATTGGTAACCTCCACAGTCACCATTTGCCGAGACCCTAAAGACAACTTTTTGCTTTCTCTTGCAAAAGACGGGAAAGCCAGTTTTCTGATAACCGGGGATAAGGATTTGCTTGAAATCAGAAGGTTTGGCAAAACAAAAATACTGACAGCAACAGAGTTTTCAAGTCTTTAACTGCGGATTCTCTTAACAACTTCATTTTCAAAAATGGCGGAAGGAAAGTACTTTAGATCAATAAAAAATACAGAGCAATTTTTCTGCACTCTCTGATTCCGACTGGGCGGTAGGGCATTTGCAAATACGCCTTCTTCTTTTCAAACAAACACTTACAACGACCGGCTCAAAGAATCAGATACTGCTTGTGCTTGATTTTGTCGGGTGCCAGTTCGCTCACCAGCTGCACGCCGGGAAGTGACTTGATGGATTCGGTGAGCATCGGCAGGTAGTTCGTATCCACACAATGACCTTTCATGATCCAGAGAAAGTCGAGGTGCTTGAATTCGGGCAGCAGGAATTCGCCGTCGTGCTGGTTGTGGTAAAGAAAGTGTGCGATGCCCATCACCGGCAGGTGGTACTCGTAGATGGAAAAGAAATAATCGCGCTTCCTGCGGGTGAGCTGCACTTCGTAAGTGCTGCTGAGCCGGAAATCGAGTCCGGTAAGCTGGTTGAGCTGCCAGATGAACTGATAGTCTTTGGTGGTGGCCACAATGCCCATCAGCACCACATCCGAAAAAAACTCTTCGGCCAGCAGGTCGTTGTCGATTTTGAGTTTCATGGCGCGTTGCTGTTTCGTGTAAGCAAATCTGTTAAAAAACGATGTCGAAGAAGAGGGTTTCTTTCCCCCGCAGCACTTTCACCCGTGTGGCTTCGCCTTTGCTGAAACGGTTCAGCGCACCCATATAGCTCTGTACATCGGTGAAGGGGTGTTCGCCAAGTTGCAACAGAACATCACCTGCACGGATACCGGCTTTTTGTGCCGCCTTTCCTTCCGAAACCCCGTCTACCCGTACTCCGCTGCCGCTGAACGTGTAATCGGGCATGATGCCGAGCGAAACCCGGAAGGTCGATTTGGCCATAGAGCTTTCCCGCGTTTTGGTGAACGCCAGTTTGCCCGATCCGTCGGCAGCCTCAACGACACCGTATACGAATTTCACAATTTGCAGCACACCGAAATAATTGATCTTGTCGGCATCGTCGGAGGGTTTGTGGTAGTCGGTATGCAGCCCTGTGAATAAGAACAGCACGGGAATGTTCTTCCGGTAGAAGGAGGTATGGTCGCTGGGTCCGGTGCCGCTGCTGTCGAATCGGAACTGAAACATTGCGCTTCCATTGCTTACCAGCGCCGGCCAGGCGGGTGAAGTGCCGTATCCGCCAAGCGTGAGCGCACGGCTGGAATCGTTGAGCCGCCCGACCATATCGAGGTTGACCATATAGTTCACGGTGGCGATAGCGACCGGACAGTTGTCGGCAAAATACTTAGAGCCGTTGAGTCCCAGTTCTTCACCGGAAAATGCCACCAGCAGGTAATTGTTCTTCTTGTATTTGCTTTCGGCCAGTTTTTTCGACAGCTCGATCAGTGCGGCTGTTCCGCTGGCATTGTCGTCGGCCCCGTTGTGGATCTGTCCCTGCGGTCCGCTGAACAGCGAATTATTGTCCTCCCCCATTCCCAGATGGTCGTAATGGGCCCCGATGACCACGGTGGTGGGGGCTCCGTTGGAAATGAAGCCCACCACATTGTTGCCGGTACGCTTCTTGTTTTCCAGGGCTACTTTGAATTTGATGTCGAGCAGGGCCGACTCTTCGGACAGCACTTTGGCGCTTCCCTCGCGGGTGAGGTAAAAAACCGGAAGCGGCAACTCGGCTTCTTTGGAGCGTGGCTCGAACTTAATCCGGTCTTCTGCCTTGCTTTTGTTGTAAAAGAAAACCGCGGTGGCTTTGTTTTTCAGGGCCTCCTCCGTTTTTGCCCTCAGAGCCTGGTTCAGATCGAAATGCGGATTGTTTTTTTCCTCATCTGCCAGGGTACCGATATCTATGAACCAGGGACCACCTGCTTCCCGCAGAGAGGCGGCCGTTGTGTACTCGCCCGAAATTTTAGGGCTGTTGGGAAAGGGGAAATAGTCCCGGTGAAGTTTCAGGTCGTGTTCGTTGATGATGCAGAAAGAAGCCGGCAGTACCGCTTTGCCGTCGTCTACGGGAAAGGGTTGCAGAAAGGAACCGCCGGTTCCCATGGGCTGCAGGCCCCTTGCAGCGAATTCGGCACTGATGTATTCGGCCGCGGCTGCTTCCCCCGGTGTGCCCGTACGCCGGCCCTGTAGCCGGTCGTCGGCCAGAAAGCCGATATGGGTTTGCAGGGCTGCCAGGGTGGCCTTGTCGGCCTTTTTGAGTTTTTGGCCCGTTGCGGCCTGGGAAAAAAGCAGCAGGATCCAGAAAAATCGTTTCATAACGGGGTCAGTGAATTGAAACAAAGGTAAAGTTTTTGAAGGCGGCAGTACGCGGCCGGCCGCCTTGCCCATAATAGCAAAATTCCTGCCGTAAAAATTACACCTGGCTGAAGACTGAATGGAGCAAGACTGCTTTGTTTTTTGGGAGCCCCTGTTGTATTATTTGTAGTTTTGAAAGGAAAGCAAGGAAAAGTTTTACAGATACTTCTTTTCATCCCGACCTTTTTAAACCGGCTAAAGAAATTTTCGTCGAACCAAAATAAATTTCATCCCATGCGCTTGCTTCTTTTGATGGCCCTTTTTGCCTTTTCCTGTAAGAAAAACAGTAACGGCAACAATGCGCCGGTCGCTTTCCGCGAAACCCGCACCATCAGCTACAACAATATACAGGTGGACGTGGTGATAGACAAGCCGGCGCTCAATACAGTCGATGTGCTGGTAGTATTCCACGGCACGGTGCTCTATGACAGCAACATCCTCACCGCCGCCAACGGCACGCTCGACGAGTTCAAGGGCATTCTTGACCGTACCGACATGATGATTGTAAGTGTGGCCTACCCCGGCGAGAACAAGCTTTTGGGCGACAACATCGTTCAGGCCGAAGCAGCCCTGCTTTGGGTGAAGAACAAGGCAGGCAGCGAACTGGGCATTACGGTGAACAAAGTGTTTCTGGGCGGACATTCCCAGGGTGGATACCTGGTTACCCGGCTCAACACCCTGCATGCAACGAACGGCGTGATTGCCAATGCGCCCGGCCCGCTGAACCTGGTTTACCGCTGCCAGCTCGAGGAAAACGGACAAATTGCCTCCGGCTCCCACTGTACCCGGCTCCGCAATGTGTACGGTACCACAAGCACCAATCCGGATGCCTATTTCCAGCGCTCGCTCCTGAATTTCACCGACGGGTTTAAATCCGATATTCTTTTTGTGCAGGGTATGGCCGACGGGCAGATCCAGCTTTATTCCTGGCCTATTTTCCGGCAGGAAGTGGAAAGCTGTAGCAACTGCCGCAGCAGCCGTTTTGTGGAAATACCCGGAGGGGAACATACTTCCCTTTTTGACAGCGACGCTGCACGCGCCGAATTCAACTCCTTCATCAACAGCCACTGATCACTGCCGGACAGATTGGTGCTTTCCTGAATCGGGTGCCGCCGTATCATGGCTGCCCTCAATCCCTTGCGTTTCACAGAACCCCGATTACCCTGTACATTTACAACCGAAACACCAACGGATGGCACATCCCGCAACAAAAAAATTTTCCTACGCCGGCCAGGCCGGAATCCTCCTTTGCTGCATCGGCATCGGACTGGTGCTGGGCGGAATGCTCAGTTTCCTTCCGCTGATGGGGCATATGGACCTGTTTGGTTCCAAAAAAGAATCGATGGAGCAGATGATGAACAAGCTGCTGAAGCCCGAAAACGCTTCCATGTTGCGCTGGATGCAGTTCATCAGCACGCTGTTCATGTTTTTCATTCCGGCGCTTGCCTATGCCCGTATCTGCCACCGCAAACCCTTTGTACACCTGGGCCTCAATGAACGTCCCGTATTGCGGGAAGTATTTTTGATGCTGCTGCTTGTTTTCGCTGCGGTTCCGGCAGCATCGCTGTTCCAGGACCTTACGATGCAATTGCCCTGGAGCAGCGAAATGCTGGCAAAATTCAAGGCGGCTGAAGAGGCATACAACAAACAGGTGGCGGTGCTGGTCAATATGCGGAACTTCGGCGACTACCTGCTTTCACTGGTCATCATCGCTTTTTTGCCGGCCCTTTTCGAGGAGGTATTGTTCCGCGGGGCCATGCAGAACCTGCTCTCGCGTTGGCTGAAATGGCCCATGACGGCCATCGTGATCACCGCATTCATCTTCAGCGCCATCCACGGTTCCTATGTAGGCTTCCTGAGCCGTTTTGTACTGGGCATCGTGTTGGGTTGGATTTTTTACCGCAGCGGAAAATTATGGCTCAACGTGCTTGCCCATTTTCTAAACAACGCACTTGCCGCCACGGCCATGTTTCTCTCCGTTCAAAGGGGCAAGCCTCCCATGCCCGACGCCATCGAAGAAGAGTTTCCCCTTTGGGTGGGCTTTCTCGGGCTGGCGGCGCTTGTAGTGCTTTTTATTTTCTTTGAGCGCGTATTAGGGCCCCGGATTTACCGACCCGGACAGGAAGTTGCCCTGTCAATCCCTGACGACAGCAACAATCCGTTTGCTGAAAATGTAAACCCGTACCAAGCCCCGGAACATGCCCCTGAACCTCCGCGTATTTAAAACCCGCACCCTTACCGCACTTGTATTTGCCGCACTTGTGCTGGGTGCGCTCCTATGGAAGCCGGTTTCCTTTTTTGTATTGATCGTCGTAGTTGCACTGGGCGCCTGGCTTGAATATTTTGCACTTGCCGAAAAAACCTATGGCATCCGCATCAGCAATCCGGTAAAAGCGGGCTACCTTTTGCTGACACTCTTCGGGCTCCTTTATACCGCAGGCTTCATTTTGTCGGACGGCCCTTTGCTCGAAAAGGCCGCACTGCAACTGCGCTGGATCATTCTTGTCGCCCTGTTCATCCTGATCATGCTGCCCCTGATGCTGATACAGCCTTTCCCCTCGGGAGCCAAAACAAGATGTTTGTCCGGACTTGTTTACATCACGTTTTCGCTGGGCACCTTGCTGATGATCCGTCAGGAAAGTGAACAGGGTTTGTTTTTCACCTGCGGCATCATCTTCTCCATCTGGATCAACGATACCATGGCCTATATCACGGGCTCTCTGTTCGGAAAAAAACCGCTTTCAGTCATTTCTCCCAAAAAAACCTGGGAAGGAACCATCGGGGGTGTTTTGCTTGCGGTGCTTGTTGTTTACCTGCTCGGCAAAATGGTGCCGGCAGTATCGTCTATCGCCCCAAGGCACTGGCTCTTTATCGCCCTCATCTGTTCGGTGACAGGAACCGCAGGCGATTTGTTCGAAAGTAAACTCAAACGGATGGCCAATGTGAAAGACAGCGGCAATATCCTGCCCGGACACGGAGGATTCCTGGACCGTTTCGATTCCCTGCTTTTCGCCGCTCCGGCCGTATGGCTTTATCTGATGATTGCGGATAGGGCATCCGTTCAATAGGTACTATATTTGCGCCTCAATCAAACGGGCATGAAGATTCACAGGGAAGGCAACCGCACCATCGCCATCACGGCCATTCTTTTTATTCTGGCCAATATCGCCGCCTTCCGCTGGCTTGCCTGCCACCCCTTGCTGCAAGTGGCCACAGGTATTGTGAGTTTGTTCCTGCTGCTGTTCATTATTTCCTTTTTCCGCGTTCCGAACAGGACCCTGACGATGGACGAAGGCCTGATTGTTGCCCCTGCCGATGGCAAGGTGGTGGTCATTGAAGAAACGACCGATACCGAATACTTCCAGGACAAGCGGCTGCAGGTTTCCATATTCATGAGTCCGGCCAATGTGCACCTCAACCGCTGTCCCATAAGTGGTAAGGTTTTGTACAGCAAGTACCACGCAGGCAAATACCTGGTGGCCTGGAACCCCAAGTCATCTACCGAAAACGAACGGCATTCAGTGGTGCTG
>JBIIDU010000010.1:0-23666 GCA_044238165.1 Ferruginibacter sp.
ACCCTATCCGCCGATTTTCGCATTGCCCGGCTCAGGGAACTGCGCGCGCTGATTCTTCGCAACGAGCAGGCCATCCATAAGGCCCTCTATGCCGATTTGCGCAAACTGCCCGAAGAGGTATGGCTTACCGAGATAGGCCTTGTGCTGGCTGAAATCGATCTGGCTGTTTCAAAACTCAAAGACTGGATGCGGCCGGAACGGAAACGCACCAACCTGCTGAATTTCCCTTCGCGGAGCCGGGTTGTGCACGAACCGTTGGGGGTAGTGCTGATCATCGCTCCCTGGAACTATCCGCTCATGTTGCAGTTTGTTCCCCTGATAGGGGCGATGGCCGCAGGGAATGCCGTGGTGCTGAAACCCAGCGAACATGCGCCTGCAACCGCCGCCCTGATGGCTGAAATGATATCCTCCACTTTTCCTGCCGAATACCTGTTGCCTGTTACCGGACCCGGCGAAGAAGCCATTCCCGCCCTGATGGGCACGTTCACATTCGACCACGTGTTTTATACCGGCGGTGCCGGCGTGGCCCGGAAAATTTATGCATTGGCTGCCGAACGGCTGGTGCCGGTCACCCTCGAACTCGGGGGCAAGTCGCCCGCCGTGGTGGAGGCCGATACCGATATAACAGTGTCGGCTAAACGAATAGCCTCCACCCGGTTCAGCAATGCCGGGCAGATGTGCATCGCCCCCGATTACCTGCTGGTGCACGAAGATATCCGGAAGCCCTTCACCGACGCCCTTATTGAATACACACGGCGCTTTTACGGCGAACCCGGACCTTCCGGCGAGCCACAGGGAAAAATTATCCATGCCGGCCGGTTCAACCGGCTGAAAAGCATGCTCGACAATGGAACCATTCTGTATGGAGGAAAAACCGATGAGCGACTGCTTTACATAGAGCCGACCATACTGGCCAATGTGGATCCCGACAGTCCGCTGATGCGGGAAGAGATTTTTGGTCCGCTGTTGCCGGTATTCTATTACCGTTCTAAAAGCGAAGCCCTTGCGCTGATTGCCCGCAACCCCAATCCGCTTGCATTCTACATATATACCCGCAACCTTCAGTCGGCCGACGACTGGCTCCGCGATGTACCTTCGGGCGGGGCCTGCATCAACAACTGTAGCTGGCACCTTACCAATCCGCACCTGCCCTTCGGCGGCCGCGGCGCCAGCGGAACAGGCCGTTATCATGGCCGTTATTCCTTTGAAACATTCAGCCACCTGAAGGCAGTGATGCATACGCCCTTTTGGTTCGATCCTGCGCTTCGTTACCCTCCGGTTACCGGAAAACTAAAGCTGATCAGGAAATTTTTCTGAGAGCATGTCAGTGTCGGCGGATATTGATGGGGCTTATTTTGCACTGCTGCAACTGTCCCTTACGCGAAATCACCAGCGGGATTTGTTTTCCGGTGTTCTGCAACTGTGTTTTGTATTGCATCAGGTTGCCGCTGAAATTGTTGCCCACACCTACCAGTCGGTCACCGGGAATCAACCCTGCCTTGTCGGCGGGTGAACCCGGAATCACATCATCCACCACAATATCCTCCTCCACGAAATAGAGGCTCATTCCCGTGTATCCATAGTCGAAGTCTTCCTTGTAATGGCTGTTGGGCTGCAGATGGATGCAGCGTTCGGGATAGTTCACAATCAAGTTGAAGCGCCGCAGCAGGTCGTTGCCCAGCAATCCGGATACGAAGGGATAGGCGGTCACATTATACTCATCGTCGAATATATAGGCCGGCACATTCCGGAACCGGTATCTGCCCAGCCGGAGTTTTTTCACCACCGTCAACTTCATCCGCAGCCGGCCGCTCATACCTTCTCCGATGCTTTCGTGCGGTTTCCTTCTGCTCAGCAGGATGCCGCTGTCGCGCACAAAGGCCTCGCTCATCAGGAAGCAGAGACCTGCACCCGTATCAAAAAAGAAGCTGCTGCTGACCTTGCGGCGGTCTTCGATATCAAGGTGCACAATGGGCAATGCGGTGAATGCCGGCTTCAGCGTATACCCCCCTTTCGGATAGCGGACAGTGCCGGGCGAAAACACATCGATAAAACTGCTGTCGAAATTGATGGCCGCCACATAGCGGCTGAAAAAACTGTAACCGATGATGCCGTCTATCTTCTCGCCATAAACGCTGGTAAGGATTTCATAATTGTTGATGTGGAAATCGAGCGGAGGAAGATGCAATTCTCCAAGTTGTAGCTGCCTTCCGAAAGCGAAGCGCACTTTACGGGCACCGCCGAGGCCTGTGATGGTGGTGTCGGATCCCTGTGAAAAAATGCCCAGCCTTGCGCAGGTGGAGGAATCAAATGAGATGCCGCCGCTGCCGGTGTCGAGAATAAAATGAAGGGTATCGGAAAAGGGGGGAAGGTGCGCATTTACAACGATGACGCCCCCGCTGAATTGCCGGAAGGGAATGCGGGCCAGCCGACGGGCTTCCGGTTTTGCAGCAGGAGCAACCTGCGCTTCAGTACGCAGCTCGCGGGTGAATAACAACAACAAGATGAATATCAGCCTCATAACACGCCACTTCATAAATATACAACCATCTGCGCGTAATTTTGTTAAAGAATCAAAGCTTGTTTATGCATAAAGACGATTTGCTGGCGAGGGCGCTGCGCGACGAGATGCTCACTCTGGAGGAAGGGGTATTTCTGTTTGAACAGGCACCACTCACAGAATTGATGTATGTGGCGCATACGCTGCGGATGAAAAGGGTGCCGCACGGAAAGGTGACCTGGATCATCGACCGTAACCTGAATACCACCAATGTATGTATCGCCAATTGCAAGTTTTGCAATTTCTACCGAATACCCGGACACCCCGAAGCCTATATCACCGATATTGACACCTACCGGCGTAAAATCGAGGAAACCATCCGCTACGGTGGTGAGCAGCTCCTGCTACAGGGCGGCCATCACCCCGAACTGGGGCTCGATTACTATGTGAACCTGTTTCGCACGCTCAAGCAATATTTTCCGCAGATAAAACTCCATGCGCTGGGCCCCCCGGAAATCGCACATATCACCAAACTCGAAAAAAGCACACACCGTGAAGTGTTGCAGGCGCTTCGGGATGCAGGCCTCGACAGCCTGCCCGGCCCCGGCGCCGAAATCCTAACCGACCGTGTGCGCAGGCTGATCAGCAAGGGTAAATGCGGAAGCCAGGAATGGCTCGACATCATGCACGAGGCGCACAAGCTGAACATCACCACGAGCGCCACCATGATGTTCGGCCATGTGGAAACCGTTCAGGAGCGTTTTGAACACCTGATCAAGCTCCGTGAGGTCCAGCAGAAGAAGCCCGCTTCCGCCAAGGGTTTCATCGCCTTCATTCCCTGGACCTTTCAGGATGTGGATACCCTGCTTGCGAAAATCAGGGGTGTTCAGAACCTCACCACGCCGGAGGAGTATGTGCGCATGATTGCCATGAGCCGCATCATGCTGCCCAATATCACGAACATCCAGGCAAGCTGGCTGACTGTGGGCAGGCCCACTGCGCAACTTTGTCTTCATGCAGGGGCCAACGATTTCGGCAGCATCATGATCGAAGAGAATGTGGTCAGTGCCGCAGGGGCCCCCCACCGCTTCACCAGCCGCACCATCCAGGAAGCCATCCGTGAGGCGGGCTTCGAGCCACAACTGCGCGACCAGCAATATGCGTTCAGGCCCATGCCCGAAGTGATGGAGGAACAGGTGATTGACTACTGATAGCGTGGTTTTTGCACAATAATACCGGCGCAGGGCCGTTAATTTTTCACAAACCCTGTCCTATGAATACCTATAATCCCCAGCAGGAGGGAAATTCCCTTATGCGTTTCTTTCGCCGGCTGTTCGGCAAGCTGGCCAAACCCCAGGATGAATATCCCGTACGTTATTATAAGAAGAACAGGCACCCGGACAAGCACCGCCCTGTTTCCATGAACAGTTGATTCGGCAGGAATATCTTTTTTTACCGCTTTTTTCTGAATCCATTCAGCACGTGGACGATTAATTTTGTACCATGCGCGCAGCTTTCTTTTCTACCCAGCCATACGACCGCACATATTTCGAACACGCAACCGACCGGCATCAGTTTATATTTCTTGAAACAGCACTCCACGAGCAATCGGTTGCGCTCGCCGCAGGTTGTGATGCGGTTTGTGTTTTTGTGAACGACCAGGTGTCGACCAAAGTGATTGAACAACTTCACGCACTTGGCGTCCGCCTCATTTTGCTGCGCTGCGCCGGATTCAACAATGTGGACCTTGCTGCGGCCAAAGCAGCCGGAATCTGTGTGGCCCGTGTTCCGGCCTATTCGCCCAACGCCGTAGCCGAGCATGCGCTGGCTCTGATCATGGCCCTGAACCGCAAAACACATAAAGCGTATAACCGGGTGCGGGAAGGTAATTTTTCGCTCGACCGCCTGACCGGATTCGATCTGTTCGGGAAAACGGTTGGTGTGGTAGGAACCGGAAAAATCGGCGCGGTGTTCTGCCGCATCATGCTGGGCATCGGCTGTAAGGTGCTGGCATTTGACCTGGTGGAAGACACAGCGCTTTCTGCTGCCGGCGTACATTACCTTCCTCTCATTGACATGCTGGCGCAAAGCGACATCGTATCGCTGCATTGTCCGCTCAATGAGCAAACGCGTCACATAATCGGCGGGCAAACGCTTCCGCACATGAAGCGGGGTGTGATGCTGATCAATACCGGAAGAGGCGGACTCATAGATACTGGGTTGCTGATTGGCGCACTGAAAAGCGGCCAGATCGGGTATCTGGGACTTGATGTGTATGAACAGGAGGAAAAACTCTTTTTCGCCGATCGGTCAGAAACGGTGATTCAAGATGACCTGATACTGCGTCTGATCGGCTTTCCCAATGTGCTGATAACGGCCCATCAGGGTTTTTTTACGGTTGAAGCCCTGCAGCAGATAGTTGAAACAACCATCCGGAATATCGATGAATTTGCGCAGCAGGGAACCTGCGCCAACCGGGTTTGACCGGTTTTTCCCATCCGGACTATAGGAAATTATTTGTCGGGCTTTAGGAAAAATGCCTTATTTTCGTGATGGAATTATTCTGATAAGGTTTCCCATTCATTCACTGCATCAGCCAATCACATTCCATCAACTGATTTTATTTCCCCTTCTTTCGGGGCATTGAATCTCTTTTAACCGGCTATTTTCTCGTTTAATCATGTTCTCCAGTACTATATGTATAATGCCGACCAACTGAACGAACTGCTCGTTACCGAACTGCACGACATTGCCGAAACCCTAGAAATCAGCCAGTACAAAAAACTGGACCGAGGCTCCCTCATTCAAAAAATTCTCGAAAGCCAAGCCATTATGAATAACAAGACAAAAGCCGAAGGCGGCGAAAAGCCCAAGCGAAAGCGCATTCTCAAGTCGGAGCTCGACAAGAAGGCCGAGTCTGCCCCACCAATGCCCGTATTTCAGCCCGCCCGTAAATCCGATTTACCCGCACCTGAAAAAAGAAAGGCCGTCAAAAGGGCTGAGCCTGTGATTGAAGAACAGGAGGAAGAGTTGCAGCCGATTACCAGCGAGCAAAGCACCATACCGCCCGCAATCGCTTCTTTGTTGCAGGAAGAAGACGAGCTTGAACTCGACGGCCCTGATTTTTTACAACCCGATCCCAACCCCAATCCGGGCCCCCAGCCTCCTGTTCGTCCGTCTACAGGAAAAAAAGATCAGAGTCTTTTCAATATCGAATTCGACGGAATCATCCTGGGTGAAGGGGTATTGGAAATGATGCCCGACGGATATGGCTTCCTGCGCAGCAGCGACTACAACTACCTGTCCTCTCCCGATGACGTATATGTTTCTCCATCACAGATCAAACTGTTCGGACTAAAAACCGGCGATACCGTTTACGGTTCGGTGCGTCCCCCGAAGGAAGGAGAGAAGTATTTTGCGCTGCTGAAGGTGGAGACCATCAACGGCAAAACCCCCGACGAAGTACGCGACCGGGTTCCCTTCGATTATCTGACACCCCTGTTTCCCTTCGAGAAACTCAACCTCTGTACCCAGTCCAACAACTACAGCACCCGCATCATGGACCTCTTCACGCCCATCGGCAAGGGCCAGCGCGGACTGATTGTGGCGCAGCCCAAAACGGGCAAGACCATGCTGCTGAAGGAGCTGGCAAATGCCATCGCCGAGAACCACCCTGAATGCTACCTGATGATCGTGTTGGTGGACGAGCGCCCCGAGGAGGTGACCGATATGGAGCGCAGCGTAAAGGCAGAAGTGATTGCCAGTACTTTCGACGAGCCGGCAGAAAAACATGTGAAAGTAAGCACCATCGCCCTGCAGAAAGCAAAGCGGCTGGTGGAATGCGGTCACGATGTGGTGATCTTGCTCGACAGCATTACCCGTTTGGCCCGCGCACACAATACGGTTGCCCCTTCCAGCGGAAAGGTATTGAGCGGCGGTGTGGAGGCAAACGCCATGCAGAAGCCCAAACAGTTTTTCGGCGCCGCCCGTAAGATCGAATTCGGCGGATCGCTCACCATCATTGCCACCGCCCTGGTGGATACCGGCAGCAAGATGGACGAGGTGATATTTGAGGAGTTCAAGGGAACCGGTAATATGGAACTGCAGCTTGACCGCAAGCTTTCCAACCGTCGGATCTATCCTGCCATCGACATTGTCTCTTCTTCCACACGCCGCGACGACCTGCTGATGGACAAGGACACGTTCCAGCGTATGTGGATCCTCCGCAAACACATGGCCGACATGAACAGCGAGGAAGCCATCAACACCCTGCTCAAGCATATGAAGGGCACGAAGGACAATGCGGAGTTTCTAACCACCATGAACGGATGATCTTCATTCCGAATAACTTTGTAACCGCCCTTACAGGCGGTTTTTTTATGACCGCATGGCGGCACGTTCCGACAACAGATTAAATCATGTCCATTACACGCATAACGACCGACGAACTGATGGAGGGACGTGCCGGCGCATTGGTGCTGGATGTACGCAGCCCTGGCGAATATGCGCATGCCCACATACCCGGCGCAAAGAGCCTGCCTCTCTTTGATGATGAGGAGCGCAAAGAGATCGGTACCCTGTACAAGCAGCAAAGTCGGCAGAAAGCCATCAAGCGGGGCCTCGATTTTTTTGGTGTCAAAATGCGTACAATGGTTGAAAACGCCGAGACGTTTGTAAAAGAACACCGGAAACTGCTTGGTATCCGGAATTCAGGCATCGTCACTACCCAGGAGTTTCCCATTTTTGTTCACTGTTGGCGAGGGGGCATGCGCAGTGCAGCGGTTGCCTGGCTGCTGGATCTTTATGGATTCAACATTACCGTGCCGGAGGAGGGCTATAAAGGTTTTCGCCGATGGGCCAGGGAACAGTTCGAAAAAAAATATCCGTTCGTTGTGCTGGGCGGTTATACCGGATCGGGAAAAACGGAAATCTTGCAGGAGCTGGCCCGGCCCGGAATCATCACAACAGATCTGGAAGGACTGGCTTCGCACCGGGGTTCGGCATTCGGGGCCCTGGGTATGGACCCGCAGCCCACGCAGGAAATGTTTGAAAATCTGCTCGCACTGGATCTGCATAACAAATCTGCTGAAGTCCAAAAGGCTCCCGGATCGGTGATTGTTGTGGAAGACGAGAGCCAGCGCATCGGCCGCCTGCAGATTCCCATGCCTTTGTGGTACACCCTTCGCCGATCGCCGCTGATTTTTGTGGACATTCCGCCCAATGAACGCCTCCGCCATATCACAGTCAATTATGGCAGACACGATCGGCAGCAACTCGAAGAATCCATACTGCGAATCGAGCGGAAACTGGGAGGCCTTGAAACCAACAACGCCATCGGCTTTTTGCGCGAAGGGAATACGGAAGAATGCTTCCGGATACTGCTAGGCTATTACGACAAGCTTTACGAACGAGGGTTGCACAACCGCGAAAATTTGACGGCATTGCTAAATAAAATACCTTGCGCTACTGTTGCTGCGCAAACCAACGCACAGCGGGTAGCGGCAACTATTTTTTCAGGCCCCAGCAGCTTACCATCAACGGTATAAGCACCCATCATAAACACCTATTCTGATATGAATGCGATCCGGTTTCTTGTTTGTGTGCTTCTGATTTTCACTTTCCGGACGCCCTGTCATGCTCAGGACATTACAGGGGTTTGGACCGGCACTTTGTATGTGGACTCTACCAAAGCCTATCTGCCTTATGAAATGGTGCTCAGCGAGGAAAAGGGAAAAATTACAGGATTTTCCCGAATTGTTTTTGAGCACGACGGTATAAAGGAGGTGGGCATCCGCGATATCACAGCGACCATCGTGAAGGGACAGGTGATTATTGTTGACGAAGACTTCATCGAAAGTAACTTCAGTGTTTATGTACCCAAGCGCATAAAAAAAACAATGGTGCTTGATCTGACAACCACTGATACGGCCATGGTACTTAAGGGAACCTGGAGCACCAATAAAACCCGGGTTTTTTTATCAGCAACCGGTTCCGGAACATTCTCCAAGAAAATCGATTACCGCGAAACGGCTATTTTCAAACGGCTGGATGAACTGAAACGCACCGAAAAACTTTCTTTCACGCAGCCGGTGACTTCAACAAGTGTTGCGGCGGCACCCAGGACCTCCGTCGTTGCCCCTCCTGTCAATCCACCGGCTCCGCCTGTTATTGAAGAAGTACCCGATCTCGTCATTCCGCGTATCGACAACCTCGCGGTCATCACCAAAATACCGGTAAGTAAAAGCCCCGCATCATCGCCATTGCGCATCGTACCGCCCAGTGCCCAACAGCGCAAACGGTTTAGCGACCTCTCCAAAGTAACCATAAGGTATACCCCGCCGGCACCAACCCCGCCTCCTCCGGTTGTAACAAAACCAACACCACCGCCACCGCCCAAACCTGTGGCACCTCCCCCACGGCCTGTGCCTCCTTCTCCGCCACCGGTGGTGAAAACAACACCTGTTCCCAAACCCGAACCCAAGCCTGCGGCACCGGTTTCGGTTGTTGCGCCTGTGGTGAAACCATCCGCTGAAGTCGGCGCTGCCGATCTTGAAAAAAGAACGCTGAAGTTGGAGCAGACGCTTTATTTTGAAAACGACAGTCTTGTAATCACACTTTATGACAACGGTGAGGTCGATGGCGATACGGTGACCGTGGTGATGAACGGCGGTATTGTTTTTTCCCGGCAGGGCCTTTCAACCAAAGCCAACAGCAAAACGGTCTATATTCCGCGTAACACCGATTCGGTCCAGTTCATCATGTATGCCGAAAACCTGGGAGAAATACCCCCCAATACCGGGCTGATGGTGGTGATGGACGGCGAGAAGCGTTATGACCTCCGCTTCAGCGCCGACCTCAAGAACAGTGCGGCCATCATTTTCCGGAGAAAGACCGAACAGTAAACAAGCATGGAAAACATACGACTCACCCAGTTCTCACATGGCGCCGGCTGCGGGTGCAAGATTTCGCCCGCACTGCTCGACCAGATTTTGCATACCAACCAGGCCATGCCCGACAACAAGCGGTTGCTGGTGGGTAACCATACCCGCGATGATGCGGCCGTGTATGACCTCGGCAACGGTACGGCGCTGATTGCCACCACCGATTTCTTCATGCCCATTGTCGACGACCCCTATGCCTTCGGACGTATTGCCGGAGCCAATGCCATCAGCGATGTGTACGCCATGGGTGGAAAACCGGTGCTTGCCATCGCCATCCTGGGTTGGCCCATTCAAAAATTACCTCCCGAAATTGCCCGGCGTGTGGTGGAGGGAGGAAGAAGTATCTGCGCCGAGGCCGGTATTCCCCTGGCAGGAGGACACAGCATCGATTCGCCAGAGCCTATATTCGGACTTGCCGTAAACGGACTGGTTTCCATTTCCGACATCAAGAAGAACGACGGCGCCCGTTCCGGCGACCTGCTATTTTTGACCAAGCCTCTGGGAGTTGGCATTCTAACTACTGCAGAGAAAAAAGGCATTCTTCATTCCGAACATATTTCGCTTGCGGCGGAACAGATGATGCGGCTCAACCGCATCGGCGAACAATTGGGTGCACTGCCCGAGGTGCATGCCCTTACCGATGTGACAGGATTCGGATTGCTGGGGCACTTGACCGAAATGGCGGAAGGCAGCGGGCTCAGCGCATCGGTCCGCATGGCCGACATTCCGCTGATCACACCGGCATTGCCCGATTACGTGGCGCAGAAATCGATACCGGGCGGAACCAACCGCAACTGGGACAGTTACGGGCATCGCGTAGGTGCGGTAACGGACTGGCAGAAAGCCGTGCTTGCCGATCCGCAAACCAGCGGCGGATTGCTGCTTGCAGTGGACCCGCAAAAGACAGAGCGGGTGATTGAACTGTTCCGCAACAACGGACTGGAAGCGCATATCCGACCCATCGGTGAAATGCATCCTTCCCGAGGTCCGCTCATTACCGTTGCATGACGGACTAAGCCGAAGGAAGGAGCTTGTCGATAGCCCCGGCAAGGCGGTGGTCTTTCTCGGTAATGATGTCACCTGAATCATGGGTGCTCAGCCAGATCTCCACACGGTTGTACACATTGGTCCACAAGGGATGGTGATTGGCTTTTTCGGCCTCGATGGCCACACGGGTCATGAAGGCGAAGGCGGCGGAGAAATCGGAAAACTCGAATTTCCGGTACAATGAATTGTTTATGGTGGTCCACATGGTTGAAGGTTTTTGCCAGGTTGAAGCGAAGGGTGTAAAGATAAACAGTGGTGAACGAAGCCATCGGTTCAGATTTGAAAAGCGGCACGAAGCACAAGCCGGTAACCAACAGGCTTGCTTACATTTGTCCTAAATTTTTTTCATGAATACAAGACTGAGCGAGCGCATTTCCCGGGAACTTACCGAGATTGAAGAAGCAGGACTTTTGAAAAAAGAACGCATCATCACCAGCCTGCAGGGAGCCGAAATAACGGTAGGAGGAAAACGAGTGTTGAATTTCTGTGCCAACAATTACCTCGGCTTGTCGAGCCACCCCGATGTGGAAGCGGCAGCAAAAAAAGCCATCGACGAAAGGGGATACGGACTCAGCAGCGTACGCTTCATCTGCGGCACGCAGGACATACACAAGGAACTGGAGCAGAAGATTGCCGCGTTTCTGGGAACGGAAGATACCATTCTTTATGCGGCCGCATTTGATGCGAACGGCGGCGTCTTCGAGCCCTTGTTCAACGAAGAGGATGCCATCATCAGCGATGCGCTGAACCATGCCAGCATCATTGACGGAGTCCGGCTTTGTAAGGCACAGCGTTTCCGGTATGCGCACAACGATATGGCCGATCTGGAGCAGCAGTTGAAGAACAGTGCGCATTTGCGCAGCCGCATCATTGTCACCGACGGCAGTTTCAGCATGGACGGCACCATTGCACAGCTGGATGTAATCTGCGACCTTGCCGACCGCTACGATGCGGCCGTTATGATCGATGAATGCCATTCATCGGGCTTTCTGGGAAAAACCGGAAGAGGCACCCATGAATACCGCGGCGTGATGGGCAGGATCGACATCATTACCGGTACACTGGGCAAGGCATTGGGTGGCGCCAGCGGGGGTTTCACCAGCGGTTCAAAGCCGGTAATTGAAATGCTCAGGCAGCGCAGCCGTCCCTATCTGTTCAGCAATACGCTGGCACCCAGCATTGCCGGGGCTTCCATCGCCGTACTCGACATGCTGAACCAGACAACCCATCTTCGCGACAAGCTGGAGCGCAACACCCGATACTTCCGCGAAAAAATGACCGCGGCGGGCTTCGATATCAAACCCGGTGACCATCCTATCGTTCCTATCATGCTGTATGATGCGGTGTTGGCCCAGCGCTTCGCAGCCGAACTCTTGTCGGAGGGCATCTATGTGGTGGGATTCTTTTTTCCGGTGGTTGCGAAAAACCAGGCCCGCATCCGGGTGCAGCTCAGTGCGGCCCATGAACCGCATCATCTTGACGATGCCATCGCAGCCTTTGTCAAAGTAGGCAAGGCATTGGGTGTGGTCAACTGATTGTACCGACACCAATAATACTTGTTGTCCTTCATTAACGGGCACCTAACGCAAACAGCATGTCAACAAATACGGACCCTCCCAATACTTCATCGGGCAAAATACTGGTAACAGGCGCATCGGGCCTGGTGGGCAAGGCACTCATCGGTCGCCTGCTTGCTTCGGGCAACAGGGTGGTGGCCACCGTACACCGCAATCCGCTTCAGGAATTATCGCACCCCCTTCTGGAAAAAAAACAATGCGACCTGCTGGATGTGATAGAACTGGCATCCGCGATGTACGGCATTGAAAAACTGTATCACTGTGCCGCGGTAGTATCGTACAATCCCGCCCATCGCAAACAGATGTATGCCCTGAATGTGGAGGGCACCGCCCATGTGGTGAATACGGCCCTGGATGCCGGAGTGAAAAAATTGATACACGTGAGTTCGGTGGCCACACTTTCTTCGGAAGAAAAAGGTGTTCCGGTGACAGAGGGGGTACCCTGGCAGGAAGAAAAGGGGAAGAGCGCCTATGCACGAAGCAAGTATCTGGCGGAAATGGAAGTATGGCGGGGAATCGCGGAGGGATTGAACGCGGTAATCGTAAACCCTTCGATCATTCTGGGCGAGGGCGACTGGAACGGAGGAAGTACCCGGCTGTTCAAATCGGTGTATGAGGGGTTTCCCTGGTATTCCGAAGGGGTGAGCGGATTTGTGGATGTGCGCGATGTGGCGCTGGCTATGCAGCAGCTGATGGAAAGCGACGTGCAGGCCGAACGCTTCATCGTGAGCCAGGGCAATTACTCCTATCGGCAGATCCTGGATTTGATTGCCGGGGCCTACGGCAGCAAACCACCCGGAAAAAAAGTTACGCCTTTTCTGGCCGGACTCGTATGGAGGATGGAGGCGCTCAAAAAATTGTTTGGGAATTACGAGCCGCTCATCACGCGCGAAACAGCGGCGCATGCGCTCGAAAAAGTGGAATACGACAACCGCAAGCTGCTGGAATTTCTGCCGGGTTTCACGTACCGCTCCATTGAGGAAACAATTGATGATACCGCGCGGAAACTGCTGGAACGGGTGGGTAAGAAAACCGTTGCTTAGAACTTCACCAGCCTTTCGGCGGCTTCCTGCAGGGTACTTTCTTTTTTGGCGAAGCAAAACCGCAGCACTTTGTTGTCGGTGCTGTCGCGGTAAAAAGCCGATGCGGGAATCGTTGCCACCCCGAAGTTTCGCGTGATGTGTACCGCCATTTCCGATTCCGGCATATCGCTGCAGTGCGCGTAACTGTAGAGCTGGAAATAGCTGCCGTGTGTGGGCAGGGGCCTGAAACTTGTTTGCCGCATCAATCCTTCGAAATAATCTCTTTTCTGCTGCACCTGTTTTCCCAGCAACAGGTATTCATCTTTTTCTTTCAGGAATTCGGCCAGGGCCCATTGCACCGGGCTGTTGCAGGTGAAGCAATTGAACTGGTGCACTTTTCTGAACTCGGCCATCAATTCGGGCGGTGCTACGCAATAGCCCATTTTCCATCCGGTGCAGTGATAGGTTTTTCCGAACGAGAAGCACACGAAGCTTCTTTCCAGGAGGTCGGGGTGCCGCAGTACGCTTTCGTGCCGGATGTCGTCGAAAATCAGGTGTTCGTATACTTCGTCGCTCAGCAGCAGGATGGAAGTGTCGTGCACGATGTTCCGCAGCGAGTCCATGTCTTCCGAAGAAAGCACGCTGCCCGTGGGGTTGTGCGGAGAGTTGAGCATGATCATTCGCGTGCGGGGACCCACGGCTTTCCGCACAAGACTCCAATCAATCCGGTAACCGGGAAAGGAGAGGGGGATGCGCACGGCTGTTGCGCCATTGATTTCAATATTGGGAATATAACTGTCGTATGCCGGCTCAAACACAATGACTTCATCGCCCGGCTGCAGGCAGGCGGTCAGGGCGGTATAGATGGCATACGTACCCCCGGGAGTGACCGTTATGGAACGGTCGGGATGCACATTGGTTCCGTACAAATGCGCAATCTTTTCAGCGATGCGCTCCCGAAGCAGCGGCAGTCCGTTGGCATGTACATACTGGTTGTGTCCCTCGCGCATGGCCTGGTCAACCAGCGCAATCAGGCGGCTGCTCATCATGAAATCGGGAAATCCCTGTCCAAGATTGATGGCGCCGCATTCGGCAGCCAGGCTGCTCATGACCGTGAAGATGGTTGTGCCCGATCCGGGCAGTTTGCTTTTGATGACCACGTAAGCTGAGTTTTGACGAAATCAAAAGTAGTCATTGGAAGTAAGAATACTTCCGCTAAAAAAATAAATGGAAGGGGAAAAACGGCAATTAATGGGAGGAGGCTGCGCCCTGCCCTCCGTTGGGGAGGGAAATACCCGGGAGGGGGTTTCGTTTTCGGCGTTAACGGTAGTTTACTTCTTTGAGGGTATAGGAGGAGATGGAAGCGACATCCACATTCAACGTGTCCAGCACGAACAGGATCAGCGCCACAACCATCACCAAAGGAGAAAGAACAAAGAAATAAACCCTTTTTAAACCTTTCATATGGTTAAACCGGTGAAAAAATGATGCGTTTCAACGGTTGTTACATCAATAACGAAAAGACTTAAAAATTAGTATGCAAAAGCGTACATGTATAAAGGTAAGGCCTATTACAGGAATTTGTCGCCTTTATTTCTTTTCACCTCCGCCACGAATTCCTTGATTTCCTGCTCCTTGTCCTTTTTACAGATCAGCAGCACATCTGCGGTATCAACCACAATGAAATCGTCCAGCCCCTGCAGCAGCACCAGTTTCTTGTTGTCGGCATGCACCATGTTGCGGGTCGCGTCTATGACCATCACATTGTTTCCGGCCACGGCGTTTTCAAGATAGTCCTTTTCGAGATTGTCGTATGCGCTTGCCCAGGTGCCCAGGTCGCTCCATCCGAAATCTGCGGGAATGATATATACGTTTTCCGCCTTTTCCATGATGCCGTAGTCGATGGAGATGTTCGTGCATTGCGGATAGATCCGGTCAATCGCTGCCTTTTCTCCGTCGGTGTTGAAATGGTTCTTCTCCGCATCGAAGACTTCATGGATCTCCGGCAGGTATTTTTCAAAAGCCGCGATGATGTTTTTCACCTGCCAGACGAAGATGCCGGCATTCCACAGGAAGTCGCCGCTCGACAGGAAGGTTTTCGCCAGCTCGCGGTCGGGTTTTTCGGTGAAGGTTTTCACCTTGAACACATTTTCACTTACCGCCATCTGGTCGTACTGGATGTATCCGTAGCCCGTATTGGGGTGTGAGGGTTTGATGCCCAGTGTCAGCAGCCCGCGGATATGCTCCGTAAATTCAAGTGCGCGGAGGCAGATGCGTTTGAAGTCGTCGGTTTTGAGGATGCTGTGGTCGGCCGGCGCGCAGATCAGGTTGGCATCGGGATTCTTCTCCCGCAACTTGTAACTGATATAGGCGATGCACGGTGCGGTATTTTTTCTGGAGGGCTCGCAGAGGATGTTTTCCGCAGGCAAACCGGGCAGTTGTTCGGCCACGATATCGCGGTAGTTTTCGGCCGTCACCACATATATGTTCTGTTTCGGAACAAAGAGGGCGAAGCGGTCGAATGTGGACTGTATGAGTGTGCGGCCCGTATTGAGGATATCGAGGAACTGCTTGGGATAATTTGCCCTGCTCATGGGCCAGAACCGGCTGCCGATGCCACCGGCCATGATGCAGACAAAGTGGTTTTTGTTCATGTTACGTATAAATGAGCCTGCCGGTCCGATGAGCGGCTGAAACTTCTCTATGAAGAATCCGGCGGTCGGCTCAAATGCTGGATTGGGGTCAAGTCGGAAAATACCGAAAACGGGACAAACCTAGCTTAAAAATACGATTCCTAAAAACTAAAAAAGCTGTTTTATGCTCCGGAAAACATTCGGAATATGGCTCATTTCGACCTTGATTTAAAAGGTCAATTTTCCTAACTTTACAGACCGCACCCGAAACGGGTTGTTAATCCTACTGAAAATTGATCAAGCCCGAAAGAATATATGCCAAAAGCAACCAGCAAAAAAACTCCCCATAAAAAATCCGCCTCACCCACATCCGTAAAAAAGAAGGGTAAGCCCGCGGCAGGTGACGCTTTTCCCGACCTAACCGAACAGCTACAGCATTTTTTCGGATTCGACGCGTTCAAGGACCAGCAGGAGCACATCATCACCAACCTGCTGCAGGGAAACGACACGTTCGTCATCATGCCCACCGGAGGGGGAAAAAGCCTCTGCTATCAATTGCCCGCACTCATCAGCGAGGGTTGTGCCCTGATTGTTTCCCCCCTGATTGCCCTGATGAAAAACCAGGTCGATCTGGTGAGAAGCTACAGCAGCAACGACGATATCGCCCATTTTCTGAATAGCACCCTCAACAAGGGCCAGCAGAAAATCGTGCGCGACGACCTGGCCACCGGAAAAACCAAGATGCTGTATGTGGCGCCCGAAACCCTCACCAAGGAGGAGAACATCGATTTTTTCCGGGAACTGAACATCTCTTTTTTCGCCGTAGACGAGGCGCACTGCATTTCGGAATGGGGCCACGATTTCAGGCCTGAATACCGGCGTCTGCGCGAAATGATGGAGCAGATAGCCCCGAAGGCCGCCATGATCGCTCTCACAGCTACGGCCACGCCCAAGGTGCAGAGCGATATTTTGAAGAACCTGGGACTGCGGAAACCGAAGATATTCATCTCTTCCTTCAACCGCCCGAACCTGTATTACGAAATCCTGCCGAAGGTGCAGAAGGAACAGACCGTCAAAAGCATCGTTCGCTTCATTTTGCAGCACAAGAACAAGAGCGGCATCATCTATACCCTCAACCGCAAAACCACCGAAGAGCTGGCGGATTTGCTGATGGCAAACGGCATCAAGGCGGTGGCCTACCATGCGGGGCTCGACAGCAAGTTGCGGGCCGAGCGCCAGGACCTTTTCCTCAACGAGGATGTACAGGTGATTGTGGCCACCATCGCCTTCGGCATGGGAATCGACAAACCCGATGTGCGCTTTGTCATCCATTTCAACATACCGAAGTCGATAGAGAATTATTATCAGGAAACCGGCCGTGCGGGCCGCGACGGGCTGGAGGGCAAATGCCTGCTTTATTACTCGCACAAGGATGTGGCGAAGCTGGAGCACCTGATGCGCGACAAGCCGCTCAGCGAACGTGAAGTGGGCGCGCAACTGATCAACGAAACTGTTTCCTATGCCGAAAGCGCCGTTTGCCGCCGGAAGATATTGCTGAACTATTTCGGCGAAACCTACGACACATCGCAGTGCACCAATATGTGTGACAACTGCAATAGTCCCAAGGATCAGATCGATGCCAAAAAAGAACTGCAGCAGGCCCTGCAGGTGGTCAGCGGACTTGATGAGCAGTTCACCATCGACTACATCATCCATATGCTCAGGGGCAAGCTGAATCCGCAGGTGAAAATGTTCCGCCACCAGGAGAAGGAATACTTCGGCATCGGCAGCGAACACGACGAGCATTTCTGGAATTCCCTGCTGCGCCAGGCCATTCTCGACGGGTACATCCGGAAGGACATCGAGGAGTATGGTGTGCTCAAACTGACATCGCGCGGAACCTCCTTTCTTAAAAAACCCACCTCATTCAAAATCGTGCTCAACAACAAATTCGAAGGTGCCGACGCGGATGATGATGAAGTGGCCTCGGGCACAGCTCCCGGCGGAGCGGCCGACGAACAACTGCTTGAGTCGCTCAAAGCCCTGCGCAAGCAGGTGGCCAAAGAGAAAAACCTGCCCCCCTTCGTTATCTTTCTTGAAAGCAGCCTCGAAGACATGGCCACTCTTTACCCCACCACCATAGAAGAACTCGAAAAATGCCAGGGCGTCAGCAAGGGGAAGGCCATGCGATACGGAAAAAAATTCGTGGAGCAGATTGCCACCTATGTGGAAGAGCACAATATCGAGCGCCCCGATGATTTTGTGGTGAAGGGCGTGGTGAATCGTAACAACAACAAGATCTTCATCATCCAGAATGTCGACAAGAAGATACCGTTGGAAACCATCGCCAAGACCAAGGACCTGAAGATCGACGAGTTGCTGGAGGAGATGGAGACCATTGTTGCCAGCGGCACCCGGCTCAACCTCGATTATGCAATCGATGAGATGGTGGACCACTATGAGCAGGAGGAAATCATCGACTATTTCAAGGCCTGCGAAACCAGCAGCCTGCAGATTGCGCAGGAGGAACTTTCCGACAGCAGCTTCACCTGGGAGCAGTTGAAGATCATGCGCATCAAGTTTCTGAGCGTGTACGGCAACTGACGTGATGGAGTCCGACCTTCCCGCTAATCTATTTTCGTGATGCCGAAGCCGGGCTTCGGAACAATTTCCATGAATCCGTCATTGAGTTCGAATCCTCCCCGGAACAGGTCTTCGGCCAGATCAAAACTTCCGTCGAGGTCGAGGTATTTGGTATTGATGCAGGAATAAGCCGCGTGCAATGCTGCCGTGATGCTGACGAGGCTTTCGTCGTTACAACCCCAGAAAATACCGATGCCTGCCTGCCGGGCAATCGCCGCCATTTCCCTTGCCCGAACAATGCCCCCGCATTTCATCAGCTTGATATTGTAAATGCCGAAAGGCCGGGCACCCGAGGCCAGTTCAAAAGCCGAATGAGGGTCAATAACCGATTCGTCTCCGGCAAGCATTTTCCGCATAGGTTCATCAATGGCAAGCAGTTCGGATTCCTGTCCAGTTTTCAGGGGTTGCTCAATCAGTTCGACTCTGAGATTGGCGGTTGCATTCATTAATTTTTTGAGTCCGGCCAGGTCATAACCCTGGTTGGCATCGACCCGGATGAGGAGGTCGCTGCTGCCCATTTCGTGGATGCGCCTCGTTCGTTCAATGTCTTCCTCCACCGAAAGCCCCGTTTTTATTTTCAGCACTTTGAAGCCCATTTTCAAAAACTCCGCAGCATGTTTCAACGTTTCTTCGATGGTATTGATACCCAGGGTGACGGAAGTGGGCAGTGAGCGGATTTTTTGTCCCAGATAGGACACCACCGGTATTTCGAGGCATTTGCAGAAAGCATCGTGCAATGCCATATCAAGCGCCGCTAAGGTGGCCGGGTTTTTTGGGAACTGGGCGGATGCGTCGTCGATGATTTTTCTGAACAGGCGAATGTCGTTACCTTCTAGTTCGCCAAAGAAGGCCGACTGCAGGTTCTGTTTGGTCTGGTTGATGCTTTCACCGGTCACTTCCTCGGCCGGACTGGCCGATCCGTAACCGCAGATGCCGTTCTGCAGTTCCACTTCCAGGAAGCAGAGCTCCACGGAATAATAGGTGTTGTAGGCGATGGTGTATGGCTTGGTGAGCGGAATGGACCGTGAATAGGTCCGGATGGATTTTATTTTCATCAACTGATAAATTCGTGAACGGGTAATTATGAAGCGGATGTTCCGATGAGCTTGCGCAGCACTGGGATTAGTTTTTCCACGCCCTCCTGAACGGGAAGCAGTACCGGAATGCCCAGTTCCTCTTCGAGTTCTTTTTGTAAAAGGGCTGCTTCATTTCCGGCAAGGCCTTCGGTGTTCATGGCCAGCGCAATGACCGATGTGCCGAGCATGCGGTAAAGGCTGATTTCGGAGCGTACATCCGGAATTTCTCCCCAATGCGGTTCGTTGTCATAGTATTTTCTGCCGGGAGCAAATACAAGTACCGCATGGCGGGCATTGCCGGATAACAGGAATTCGAGGCCGCAGGGACCGCTGGGGTTGCGCAGGGCCGACTGGCCTTCCAGAAAAATGATGTCGGCACCGGTTTCAATGTAGCACTGCACAATGGCGTGCTCGAGTTCGCCCGAAACAAAATCGTTGATTGTGGAGTCGAGAATGAATCCGTAGCGGCCACCCTGCAGCCACCCGGTTTGCCCGGTATAAATCATTTCGCTGCGGAGGTCCGCTTTTTCACAAGCCTGTTTCAGCAACCGCGCCGTGGTTCTTTTTCCGATGGCGCAGTCGGTACCCATGACGGCTACTACCGGTGCTTTTACGGAAAAGATGCTGCCGTTCCAAAAGTGGAGTTCCGGGCGGCTTTTGGGTTTGCGCACATCAATCAATTGGGCCCGGTGGTTCCGGGCAAGTGCAACCAGTTCAGGTTTTTCGGAAAGAAGGTCGTGCAGGCCGTTCACAATGGAAATGCCTTCGCGCAGGGCTTCTTTCAAAATCTCCCTCATGGTTTCTGGCAAGCGTCCGCCTACGGTGGCAATTCCCACAATCAGAAAATCGACCGGGCCGGTATTCGCGAGCGCATCTTTCAGCGATGCATATAGGGGAATGTTCCGCGCGTGGCCGTCGAGCAGTGTGCCTGCATCTTTTCCTGCAGTGGCAGCGTGGTCTACAATTCCGATGATGGAAAACCGTTCGGTTCCCCTTACCAGTCCGTGGGCCGTTTTGGCATCGGAAGTGGTGAACAGGCCGTTGGTGAGGATGAGGGCTTTGTTCATGGTGTTATGAAACTTTTCGAAAGTAATGGTCTTTAGTCAAAGACTAAAGACAACTCAGGAAAGCGTGGGTTACGAATGTACGAAAATGGTGGGGTAGGGGTGAATGTTGGGGTTAACAGTGAAGTGTTGAATGTGTTCGCTCTTACTCATGGCTGTTTGTATTCAGGTAATTCCTGCCTGATGGCCTCCACAGCCGGCGGGCTGTGCCCCAATAATCGAGATGGCTTAACCTTGAATACTTAAATCTTTTGAATTACCTTATTCGCTGCGTGCAATGAATACTCCCGGCCGTTTACCGGTTGCCTTGCGGTTGTGATAGGTCATCTGGCCGTTGATCCAAACCCTTTCGATGCCGATGCTGAGTTCGTGGCTGTTACCCAGTCCGGCTTGGTCTTTCACGGTAAGGGGATTGAGCAGCACGAGGTCGGCATAATAACCGGGTGCTATGCGGCCCCGGTGGCGGATGCCCACATGTGCGGCACTGAGCCCTGTCATTTTGTGGATGGCATCTTCGAGTGTTAGCTTTTTTTCGTCGCGCACATATTTTGCCAGTACCCGTGTGAATGCCCCGTAGCCGCGGGGGTGGCCACCGGCGTTTCCGTCGGAGCAGATATTGGTATGCGGCCAGGCAATGAAGTTTGCGATATCGTTGTCGTACATGGAGCGTGCGGCAATGGCTTCGGTGGTTCCTTCGAATCCGGGATTGTTTTTCTTGAACTCCGATGCCATGGCCACCAGCTCCATCAGGGTATTTGCAGCATCTTCCTTGCGGGCGGCAGCGATTTCGCTGATGGTCTTGTTTTCATATTCACGATGGGGCGCGTAAGCCACCAGTACCGAGTTGGCGGGGTCGAAGAGTTCGTCGGTAGCGAACCGTGCCGCGGAAATGCTGGTATAGTCGCGAGCGGGAAACAATACCCTCAGCGTAGAGTTCCAGAAATTGTAGGGATAAATATCGGCCGTGATGTCTATTCCGGCCTTGCGGGCCGAGTCGAGCCGCCTGAGTATATCGGCCGAACGGCCCCACTTGCTTTTCATGCTCACTTTGATGTGCGACACCTGCACCGGCATGCGGGTGACGCGTCCGATATTGATGATTTCGGTGAGGGCTTCGTCGAGTGTCACATCTTCGCTGCGGATATGGCTGATGTAGCGCCCTCCCGATTTGGCGGCAACGGCGGCCAGTTGCAGTACTTCGTCCTGATCCGAATAGAAGGCTGCCTCGTATTCGAGGCCGGTGGAGAGGCCCAGCGATCCCTGTTCCATTTCGTGTTGGAGCATTTTTTTCATCGCTTCCACTTCCTGTTGGGAGGCGGGGCGCAGCAGGTTGTTTTCGCCCAGGACTTTTTCGCGCAGGGTAGTTTGCCCTGTGTACGTGGCCACGTTTACAGCCGCGGGTTTTTTCTTCAGCATGGCGCTGATACTATCGGGCGGATAGTTGTTTCCGTCCTGCCCTACAACAATGGTGGTGATGCCCTGGTTGTTGGTAGCGGGGCAGTCGGGGAATTCGTCCATATGCCCCAGATGGTGGCTGTGGGTGTCAATGAATCCGGGTGCCAGCACTTGTCCACCCCCGTCGATGATTTCTTCTCCTTTCTGCGGGCTGAGTTTTCCGACGGCGATTATTTTGTTGCCACGGATCCGTACCGCGCCGGGATATACTTTGCTGCCGGTTCCGTCGGCAATGAGCACATGCACAATGAGCAGGGAGTTCGGCTTTTTTGGTGTTTTTTGTGCGACCGACTGGATGAAGGGGAGGCAGCAGGCAGCTAGTATGCTGAGAAGTATGCGCATGGAGTGATGGGTTGTTGGTATGAAATTAGGGAATTATAGGGTGGGGATTCGGCCAGAAGCCTCCGGATGAATGCCAAACAATATTCGGCAATCCGGAGGTTTCTGGTTTTTGCATATTGTTTGGCAGTATTGGGCCCCTGTATCATGCAGTTTTTGCCAGTTGTTTTGAACCGAAATGCTTCCTATATTTGCAACCCCTGCAAATTTCATTCTGAAAAGTATGGCTTGCCGGGATCATAATCAATGTTGGTGCGGTAGCTCAGTCGGTAGAGCAAAGGACTGAAAATCCTTGTGTCGCCGGTTCGATCCCGGCCCACACCACAGGAAGGCCTGCAAAAACGTGCAAATCGCTGTTTTTCAGGCCTTTTTACATTTAAGTAATGCATATGGATGCACGAAATGTCGCTGTTTTAGCGACATACCGGCGACATGAAAATGCATAACTCGCCACTCCTTCTCCCCTGTTTTTTGCTCACCGATTTGCTTCGTTTTGCACTCAAAACGCAAAAAAAGTATATATATTTTTATCCCTTAAAAATTGATAATTCATGAGAAAAAACACCCTCCTGGAAGGAGCTGAATTCAGCATTTTCTTCCACCTCCGCAGAACCTTTGCCTACGATAACGGCGAACACCCCATCGTGATGCGGGTTCAGTACCAGAAATTCCGAAAGGAAATCTTCACGGGTCTTTCCTGCCGCTCCGAAGACTGGAACCCCGAACACAACCAGCTGAATCCCCACTTCGAAGATGCCGTAGCCATCAACGAAGAGCTGGTGCTCATCAAGGAAAAATCCAAAGAACGCTACCTCGAACTGAAGTCAGGAAAAAAGCCCTTCACGATCGGCCAGCTGGTCGATTGCATCAAGGGCAAGGAGCCGGCTCCACAGTCCGTCATGGACTATCTCGACATCAAGCTCAAGGAGCTGGAGGAATCCGTTGAAATCGACATGCAGGTCACCACCTTTTACAAGTACCGTCGGGTGAAGCGCTATCTGGAAGAGTTTCTGATGAGCAGTAGGAGCCTGAAAAACTATCCTGTCAGCGGAATCGATACGGACTTCATCAACAAGTTCAGCAACTTTCTTCGGAAGCAGAAAGGCAACGGCCAGAACTCAGTCACATCCCTGATGAGCGTGCTGAGCACCATCCTGAAAATGGCCATCGAAAGCGGGGTGATACAGACAAACCCGTTCGACGCGGTGCACTTCAGACGCAAGCAGGTGCACCGAGATTTCCTGACCGTGGAGGAAATCGACAAGCTCCACCGGCTGACCGGACTGAATCCCGACATGGAGCTCGCCTGCGACCTCTTCCTATTCGCCTGCTATACCGGACTTGCGTATTCCGACATCAGGGAGCTGAA
>JBIIDU010000123.1:0-7119 GCA_044238165.1 Ferruginibacter sp.
CACTTTTCTCAGGTGCAACCGATGCAGTTTTTTTAGGTTTGATGGATTTGGCAGCCATGGTACTAATTATTGTGTTGTAAAAATTCCACGAGATTTTTAAACCACCAAAAAAAACTCACTTTTTTTTGGCTTATGCGACACCGATAACCTCGTCCCTGCCCGGGCCGTTACTGATATAGCGAATGGGCGTTTTCAAATAGTTGACCAGCGCTTCAAAATAATTTTTCATGGCTCCCGGGACTTCGGCATAGTTGCGGATACCTGAAGAGGAACAATTCCAGCCCGGCAGTTCACGGTAAACAGGCTCCAGGGTGTCGGAATCCATCCGGAACGGAACCCTTTGCACCGTTTCGCCATTGATGCGGTAAGCCGTACAGGCCTGTAACGTCTCGAACCGGTCGAGAATATCGGCCTTTGTCATAATGAGCTGGGTAACGCCATTGATCATGCAGGCATACTGAAGCGCAACAAGGTCGATCCAACCGCAACGGCGCGGCCTTCCGGTGGTGCTGCCGAATTCGTTGCCTGCATTCCGGATGAAATCGCCGGTGGCATCGTGCAGTTCGGTGGGAAAAGGCCCGCTGCCAACGCGCGTGCAATAGGCCTTCGACACGCCGAAAACTTCACGGATCTTTTGGGGTGCGATTCCCAGTCCGCTGCAAACCCCCGCCGCAATGGTGTTGCTGCTGGTCACAAACGGGAAAGTGCCGAAATCGACATCGAGCATGCTTCCCTGGGCCCCTTCGGCAAGAACACGCGCTCCGGCGGCAATGCGCTCGTTGATGAAATACTCGCCGCCCACGATATTGAATGAACGCAGCAGCTCAACCGCTTCAAAAAACTCCTGCTCCCAGACAGTGATATCCTCATCGAACCGGTAATTGTCGAGCAATTGTCGGTGCTTGTCGCGCAGTTTTATATAATTTGATTCGAAAGAACCATCCAGCAGGTCGCCGACACGCAATCCGTTCCGCCCGGTTTTATCCATGTAGGCCGGACCAATCCCTTTGAGCGTTGAACCGATTTTGTCTTTCCCCTTTGCTGCTTCACTTGCCTTATCCAATGCCCGGTGTGTAGGCAGAATCAGGTGGGTCCGTTCGCTGATAAATAGGTTTTTCCTGCAATCCACTCCGCGGGCCGATACCAATTCGCACTCACGGCGCAGGGTTACGGCATCCAGCACCACGCCGCTGCCGATCAGATTCAGCTTGTCGGGATGGAAAATACCGCTGGGAATCTGGTGCAGCACCACTTTTTCGCCGCCGACATAAAGCGTATGGCCGGCATTGGGGCCACCCTGGAAGCGGGCAACCACATCATACTGAGGAGAAAGAAAATCCACGATTTTTCCTTTTCCCTCATCGCCCCATTGAAGGCCGAGAATGACGTCAACCATGATTCAGATTATTATGGGGCAAAGATAAACACCTCTTCGCCAAAGAGCATGAATAGATTCCGGAACAGGATAAAGCAGAAAAAAAAACGGAACAACAAAGCAGGCAAATCAGGCCACTTTGAGCATGTTCAGCTTGCTGGTACTGAATTTCCGTTCCGCGTATTCGAGCGTGACATGAAAATCTTTGGGCTTCTGCGAGGGCAGCTCGAACATGGCATCCGTCAGGATGCTTTCACATATGCTGCGTAATCCCCGCGCACCCAACTTGTATTCAAGGGCCTTTTGCACCATGAAGTCGAAAACCGTTTCCTCGAAACTGAGTTCAATACCCTCGATCTGGAAGAGCCGGACAAACTGTTTGATCAGCGCATTTTTGGGGCGGGTGAGGATGCTGCGCAGGGTTTCGGCATCGAGCGGATTGAGGTAGGTGACTACGGGCAGGCGTCCCAACAGTTCCGGAATGAGCCCGAACTGTTTCAGGTCAACGGCATTTACAAACTGCAGCAGGTTGTTCTGCTGGTATTCCTGCAAGGCCTTGTTCACGTTGAAGCCGATGGCCTGCGTGTTGACCCTGCGCGCGATGATGCGGTCGATACCGTCGAAGGCCCCACCGCAGATAAACAGGATGTTGTGGGTATTTACTTTGACCAGCTTTTGCTCGGGGTGTTTTCTTCCACCCTGCGGAGGCACCAGCACCTCCGATCCTTCCAGCAGTTTCAAAAGTCCCTGCTGCACGCCTTCGCCGCTCACATCACGGGTGATAGAGGGATTGTCGCTCTTGCGTGCCACTTTGTCGATTTCATCGATGAATACGATACCGCGCTCGGCGGCGGCCACATCATAGTTGCAGGCCTGCAGCAGGCGGCTCAGCATGCTTTCCACATCCTCGCCCACATAACCGGCTTCGGTGAATACCGTGGCATCCACAATGGCAAAGGGAACATTCAGCAGGCGGGCGATGGAACGGGCCAGCAAGGTCTTCCCGGTTCCCGTTTCCCCCACCATGATGATATTGCTCTTCTCAATCTCAACATCATCCACTTTCTGGTTCAGCCGCTTGTAATGGTTGTATACGGCAACCGCCAGTATTTTTTTGGCATCGTCCTGCCCGATCACATATTCGTCGAGAAATTTCTTGATTTCAACCGGTTTTTTCACCGTCAGTTTGCCGAAGGCCGGTGTCCCCTTGCTGTTGTCCGGAAAATTCATAAGCTCCTGACCGATGATTTCCTGGGCATGTTCCACACAGTTCTCACAGATATGTCCTTCCTGTCCGGCAATCAGGATCTTGACCTCCTCGCGGTTTCTTCCGCAGAACGAACAGTGTATTTGTTGGGTTTTCGCCATGGCTTGATTGATGTGGGTTTCAGGGCCGGTAAAGATAGTCAATTCGCCGCTATGAAGGGGGCGATGCCGGCCGGAGGCATGAGCGGCTGCAGCGCCGATATGCTGCACCCGATGCGTATGTTCATACATCAGCAAATTCCGAAATGATGCAGTTGCTGCCGCAGCAGACCGCCCATCGTACTGCACTGTGCAAATGCATCTGAACGGTGATAATGAACAAGCCCGTTCCGAAGCTGAAGGAATTTGTAATGCTCTGTAATCTCATCGGAAGAAATGATTTCAAGAAGTCGGAGCAGGCGAGCGGGATGTTCCGCAGCCGAACGACGCATTGCACTTATGGCGTCCTGCTCGATGGAAACGATTTCATCTTCCGGCAACAGTTCCTGAACCCAGTTGACCAGCGTTTGATTTTCGGAGTAAGCATGCGGAAAGTAAAGGGCCGTGTTGCCTTCATACGTTTGCTGGTCGAAATCGATGGCCCGGAAAAAGAGCTGTGCTTCACCCGATTTTTGCAGAACGAAATTGTAACTGCGCATATCGCCCAGCAGCCGCACAAAGCAGCGCAGGTTGAACGCTACGAAAGCCCTTGCCGCCTGCCGTTTCTCCGATTGGGAAAGTGGACCGGAACCCTGCAGGTAGGTGTCGGCAAAAACCCCTGTGATTTCCTGCTCAACGAGGGTATCGCCCATACAGATAAAAGAAATATCGGGGTGCGATAGCAGATGCTCCAGTTCCAACCCGTAAATGCGGGAGGCATCGGCCTGTTTCACAAAAAAGGAATCCGATTTGCCCGACCGGTCTGTCAGGGTGATCCGAAAGGGCATGCTGTTCGCGTATTCACAAAAGTCAATGGCAGTTATTTGCAGGCCGCCCGGGTCTGCAATCCGGATACCGGCTTTTTCGCAAAGGGAAAAATAAGCGGAAACCAGGCGAGGGTGAAGGGCGGAAATCCTGTCGGAATGATACACCACACGTTCCCAGTGCGTGTGTTTACCCCGGTCGTCCTTTAGAGAATCGGTGTAGCGGTAATCCTGAAGATCGGCATAGCAAAAGCCAAGAGAGGCTGTGCGGTTTTGCTGCAGAAGATAGAGTTGAAGTGCCGGACCGGGGAAATACTTTTCCTTTTGCACAAGGGGCCTGCTGAAATCGTCAGAGGATTCGGCGGAAAAGTACATGGATGCTTGGAAAGTACGGCGTTTATTTCAGCTTGTCCAGAATACCGTCCACAATACCATAGGCAAGAGATTCTTTGGCATCCATCCAGTAGTCGCGGTCAAAATCCTTCATCACTTTTTCAAACGGCTGCCCGCAATTGTCGGCCAGGATCCGGGCACCCATCTCTTTGGTCTTGCGGATCTGCTCGGCCATGATCTCCAGATCGGCACTGGTGCCTCTTCCTCCGCCGCTGGGCTGGTGGATCATCACTTCTCCGCTCGGAAAAATGAAGCGACGGCCCTTGGTGCCGCCACTCAGCAAAATACTGCCCATGCTGGCGGCCATGCCCATACATACCGTGCTTACAGGAGAACTGATCAGTTTCATGGTATCGTACACCACCATGCCGCTGGTGACCATGCCCCCGGGGCTGCTGATATAAAAAGTGATTTCCTTTCCGGGATCGATGGCTTCCAGATACAGCAGCCGGGCGGTCAGGTCCTTGCAGCTTTTATCGTCAACCACACCCCAGAGAAATATTTTACGCTGTTCGATGAATTTCTTGTCGAATTGCCAGCCGCTCATCATCTTCTCCATGGGATTTTCAGGAAGATTGACGGGCTCATCTTCACCATCGAACCTGATATGCAGCCTGCTTTCCATTGTATTCATAGCTTTGTTTTTATGGTATAAAGAGCAACCGGAGATGCATCCGGAATTAATCATGGACGGGAAGGACCGTTCAATCCTTTTTTCCTTTCCGGGGATTTACGGTAAGTACCTCGTCAACCAGTCCGTATTCCTTGGCTTCATAAGATGTCATCCAGAAATCGCGGTTGCAATCGGCCGCCACCTTGTCGAAGGGCTGGCCGGTATGTCCGGATATCACATCGTAGAGTTCTTTCTTCAGTTTCTTCACCTCATTCACCGTTATTTCAATATCGCTGGCCTGGCCACCGGCTCCTGCACTGGGCTGGTGCAGCATGATCCGGCTGTGTTTCAGCGCAGTCCTTTTGTGGGGGGCGCCGGCGCACATCAGTACCGCCGCCATGCTGGCCGCGATTCCGGTGCAGATGGTGGCAATGTCGGGGGTGATGAACTGCATCGTGTCGTACATGCCCAGACCGGCGTAAACGCTGCCGCCGGGACTGTTGATGTACATCTGCACGTCTTTGGTTCGGTCGGTACTTTCCAGAAACAGCAGTTGCGCCGTGATGATGTTCGCCACTTCGTCAGTTACCGGATAACCCATAAAAATGATCCGGTCCATCATCAGCCTGCTGTACACATCCATCACGGCTATGTTCATGGGCCTTTCCTCGATGATGTTGGGCGTCAGATTGGTTACATTATGCCTGATATATGCGTCGAGCGTATTGCTGCTGATTCCCTTGTGCTTCACCGCATACCGCTGAAATTCTTTTCCGTGATCCATGTGGCTAGGTTTGTTTTGACAAATATAATGGATTGCATTCCCCAAATTCTGTGCTATAAAAAAAATGCGACTTTTTGTCGCATCTTTTGAAACTTGTTATCCATTGCCGGGAATCAATCAATGCTCATGATGATGCATCAATTCACTGAACGCCTCCACGGTCACTGATTTCTCTTTGGCATCTACCTGATTTTCGGCCCAGTGGAACAGGCGGGTGTTGATCAGTTTGCGGTAGGTTGTTTCCACCTGCTGCTCATCTTGCATCATACGGTTGATATAACTTTCCAGCCAGGGCATGGCGTCCATTCCCGACATCCCCTGGAAATAGCGTCCCACTTCGGCCCGCATCTCCTCTTTCACCTCCTCGGGGCTTACCCTAATATCGTTTTCGGAAATCAGTTTTTCGGAAATCAGCATCCATCTCAACTGGTTGCTGAATTTGGGGAACTCGGCTTCCGCTTCTTCCGGCGTCTTCGGCTTTTCCCCGCCCGATTGCAGCCAGCGCTTCAGAAAAGCTGCCGGAAATTCCATCGCGGTCTCATCAATCAGGTAATGGTAAATCTGGTCGTGCAACTGGTTCCTGCCCTGGGCCGACCAGTATTGCGCTATTTCCTCCCTTATTTTTTCGCGGAATGCTTCGGCGGTGGTGATTTCATCCTTGGGGAAGGCCTGTTTGAACAGTTCCTCGTTCAGGGGATGGGGCTCGCTTACTTCAGCCTTTTTCAATGTGGCGCTGAAAACCCTGGTATCGTTTTCAGGCAGTGCAAGAGTGCTGTTCAGTTTGCTGATGGCAGTTTCCGTAAGCCAGGTTGCCGGCACTCCCTTGAGTTCGTGCCCTGCGGCTTTATCCCAGAGCTCTGTTTGCAGCGGTTCACTGAAGTCGGCATAATCCAGCTTCACTTCTTTTTCGATGCCGTTCTCTACAGGATTCCCCGAAGCATCCACTTCTGTGAACTGGAAATTCAACCAGGCGTTTTTATCGCTCACCGTTGCCGTTTCAACGGGCAGGCCGGCACGTTGCCTCAGGTTGTCAATGTCGCGGTCAACCATTGCGTCGGTTATATCAATGACATGCCGGACCAGACGGGCATTTTTCAGGGGAGCAATGCTGAACTCGGGCTTCAGTCCGATTTCAAATCCGAAAGCATAATCTGCCGGATTGTTGAAATCCATTTTCTCGGGCGGATTGTCGAGCGCCATCGGCTGGGCGAAAATATCGGGCTTGGTTGTTTGCAGGTATTGCCGCAGTTCTTTTTCCACGGTCTTCAACACTTCGTCAGTGAAAATGGAGGGGCCGTACATCTTCTTCACCAGCCCGGTGGGCACCATGCCCTTTCGGAAGCCGGGAATGTTGGCGTTTTTCGAATATTCCTTCACTTTTTTCTCGAAGGTGGGCAGATAGTCCTCTTTGCTTAGGCGGACGGTGATGCGGTCGTTGAGCAAACCGATGTTGTCTCTTTCAATAGTGGCCATGGTCGGGTGATTAAGAAAAGTAAAAAGTTGATAAGTCGATGATTGTCAAAACGATGCGGCAATTCATCATCTTATCAACTGATGGTTTGTCCGGATGATAGGGGTCGAACCTACATGGATCACTCCGCCAGATCCTAAGTCTGGTGCGTCTGCCAATTTCGCCACATCCGGGAAGGGTTGCAAAATTAAGGGAATCGCCTGCAAATCGAGCCCCTGTCCTGCTTTTTTTCAGAGCGGAAACGCGTACGGCACAACAGGCATGTTTTCAAATGCCGGCAGCAGGTAGCAGGCCCATCTATCAGTCGCATGCTAT
>JBIIDU010000124.1:0-7114 GCA_044238165.1 Ferruginibacter sp.
CGGCATAATCTTTCTGCGCTGGGCTTCAATAGAAAATTCGGTGCCGATGAAGTGCACAACGCATTCAGTCATTACTGGAGCAAGATGCTCTATGATAAATACGCGGTTCATCATCCTGATATCAGGCTCTTTCACCTTACCCGATCCGGTTTTGCGGGCAGCCAGCGCTACAGCATTTTCCCCTGGAGCGGTGATGTAAGCCGAAGCTGGAAGGGGCTGCAGGCCCAATTGAAAATCATGCAGGGGATGAGCCTGAGCGGAATTCCTTACATGCATGCCGATGCAGGAGGTTTTGCGGGCGGTAACGGCGACAAAGAGCTCTATGTTCGCTGGTTGCAGTTCGCGGCATTCACGCCCATATTCCGTCCCCATGGTACCGCACTCGGCGATGTGGACCCCAATGCTTTTGATTTTCCCAGCGAACCTGCCCTGATAGATACCCCTTACAATAGGACCGCCCGATCGGTGATCGACCTCCGGTACAGGATGTTGCCGTACAATTATACGCTCAGTTATCAACAGACCAAAGAGGGAACTCCGCTGACGGCACCCCTGTTCTACCATTTTCCCCAGGACTCTGTCTGTTACCGGGCTACAGACCAGTTCATGTGGGGCAGCAGTATTCTGGTGGCGCCGGTAACAGAGAAAGGAATGAGCAACCGAAAGGTTTATCTGCCGGAGGGATACTGGTACCGGTTGAACAACCAATTCAGCATTTCCGGCGTTGCGCCTGAAAAAGGATGGGTGGACTGTGCACTGACAGGAGAGGAGATTCCTTTTTTCGCCAAAGCGGGAAGCATTATTCCCACACGAAAACTACCGGAGGGGTCAAACACAGCACGTTACTCAACCGACACCCTTGTGATACATTATTTCCCTGACGATAAACCCTCCGATTATGTGCTTTACGACGATGACGGAGAAAGCAGGAACGCGCTGAAAAAAGGGAATTATCAGTTGATTCGCTTCCGGGCGAACCCCGAAGTCGGGGGCAAAACGCGCATTCGGGTTAGTGCAGGCAACGGCTCTTTTAACGGAAAGCCCAGGAAGCGCCTGATGTATTTCATTGTTCATGGCACTGGAAATTCAAATGATAAGACTGACAGCGAAAAAAACTATTCCGGCAGCATTGTCTTTACCGGCAATCCTCAGCAGATTGTTGTGCAATAAGTTCATTTCCCCCGTCTGAACAATTAAAAATACCTTGCCGGTAATGACGACCAAAACTTATTACCAATTTGCATTCGACCGGGCATCCAATCCCGATTTTGACCTGATTGTTGCCCTGCTCAGCGATTTGCCGTTTGAAGGCTTTGACGAATCGGATGACGACGTGCTTCATGCATATATACGCGCCGAACTTTTTGAGGAAGCGGCTTTCAAAAAAGCACTTGACAGTCTTCCTGCCTGCAGTTTCCTCCAATCGGAAATAAGCATGGAAAACTGGAACAGCAAATGGGAGCGTGATTTCAATCCGGTCATCATAGATGATTTCGCATCGGTACGGGCCGATTTCCATCCCCGGCAGCCGGGGGTACAATATGAGGTAACCATTACCCCAAAAATGAGTTTTGGCACGGGGCACCATGCCACCACCGAAATGATGATCAGGCAGATGCGGACGACAGCTATCCGGGGAAAGAATGTGCTGGATTTTGGAACAGGCACCGGAATTCTTGCCATACTGGCTGAAAAAATGGGGGCGGCGCATGTCGATGCCCTGGATAACGATGACTGGAGTATTGAAAATGCTGCGGAGAATATCAGGATCAACGGGTGTAGCCGCATCAGTCTGTTCAAGGGTGAACGTATTCCGGAAAATAGGCTTTATGACGTGTTGCTTGCGAATATAAACCTGAATGTGATTATCGGGCAAATGCCCCGGATTGCACAAGTCCTCGCTCCGGAAGGAGTCGCACTGCTCAGCGGATTCCTGAAATCGGACGAACAGGCGCTGTATCATGCCCTTGCATCGAACAATCTTAAGCAGGTTGCCGACGTTAGTGTTGCCGGCTGGCTTGCCGTAAAATGTTTGAAGTGAGTAGATAACGTATGGGCTGTATTAAAAAATCGTTAAGGAATCCGGGAGTTTTGGACTATATTTGAAGTTCCGGATTCCATTACCCTGGACATCCAGTAAGTTAATCATCCATGAAAGAATTTTTTCTGATTCTCGTCGCTTATTTCATCGGATCCATACCGACCGCTTTGATTGTCAGCAGGTATTTCTTCAACATCGATATCCGCGATTACGGAAGTGGCAACATGGGCGCTACCAATACCTTCAGGGTTCTGGGTCCCCGTTACGGCTCACTCGTCATGGCGTTTGACATCTTGAAGGGCGTTCTTGCAGTTTCGCTTTTCAATGTTTTGCCGCATTATCTGCACGATGAATGGGACCGCACCAATCTCATGGTCGGATTGGGGCTGGGGGCCGTAATAGGACATATTTTCCCCGTTTTCGCCCAGTTCAGAGGGGGCAAAGGAGTGGCCACGCTTTTCGGAATGATCCTGGCCGTTCAACCGGTCATCGCCCTTAGCTGTGTTGCAGTTTTTTTATTGGTATTATTCCTAACTCGATACGTATCACTAAGTTCCATAATCGCAGGAATCGCTCTTCCCATATTTGTATTATGGATCTGGAATGAGGATGTGATCATCTACCGTATTTTTGCCGTTTTGGTAGGGTGTATGGTGGTGCTTACCCACCAAAAGAATATTGTGAAAATCATTCATGGTAACGAGAGCCGGGTACCCATTTTCAGGAACCGTGTAAAAGGGCGTCAAGAACGCTAAATCCCTAACTATCTCCCGCTATTTTATCGATATCTGACTGAAATCAAGCTGTCCAAAGGTTGGTGGGGCCGCTTATTCCTTAATTTCGTATTAAATTCTATAGATCTTTATGAACAAGCTGTTGCTTACAGTGACACTCGTAGTGCTCTCCCTGGCAAGTTGTTTTCGTAATGAAGTTACCGGCAGGAAGCAGTTGAAGTTCATTCCGGAAAGCCAGTTAAGGCAATTATCCGTAACCGAATACAACAGTTTCCTGACAAAAAACAGGATCATCCGCGATTACAACAACCCCAATTCGGCGATGGTGAAAAGAATCGGCAATAAGATTGCCGCAGCCATCACCCAATACTATGGCCAGCAAGGCAAGTTTGATGTCGTGAAAGATTACAATTGGGAGTTCAACCTGGTGGATAAGAACGAAATCAATGCCTGGTGCATGCCCGGTGGCAAGGTAGTGGTGTACACAGGACTTCTTCCCGTGGCACGGAATGAAAATGCACTTGCCGTGGTGATGGGGCATGAAATTGCCCACGCGGTGGCCGGACACGGTGGAGAGCGGATGAGCCAGGCTATGATTGCCCAGGGGCTTGGAACTATCGGAAACATCGCCACAAGCGGAAATCCATCGGTGAACCTGCTTTTTGACAATATTTTCGGAATTGGCGCCCAGACGGGATTTCTGCTGCCCAATTCAAGAAAACACGAGCTTGAGGCCGACCGTTTTGGTTTGTATTTTTCCGCAATGGCAGGTTATGACCCGCGCGAAGCCGTACCATTCTGGCAAAGAATGGCGCAGGCCGGCGGACAGAAGCCACCGGAATTTCTGGCAACGCATCCCAGTGATGAGCGTCGCATCCAGCAACTTGAACATTATATGGATGAGGCAATCCGCTATTACAATGCCAGCTTGCACTAAATTGTTTCCTATAATTAATATTATGTTAAGTATAGTATTATCAAATACCTTCTCCAGTAGACGACGCTTGGAAAAGATGAAATCAACTACACTTTCGGTTAATTAAGACATCCAAGTTAATCAGCTTACGGCCGCTGAGGTTGCGACCACGGATGCCGTTGAAACTGCACCGGCCTGAGACTGAACGGAAGCAATATCACCTGAAGCCTGATTGGCAATGCTCACAAAATTGTAGCCCCAGCCCTTCAATTCATTTTTCCAAATCAGTGAACCGTCTTTTGCTGAAAGACATAAAAGTATCCCCCCGGCTCCTACAAATAACTGATTCCCTTCATGCACAAGTTGTCCAATAGATTTAATCATGCTTGATTTCACATAACTGCTCAACTTTACCTCCCAGATGATTTCACCGTTCAGTCGGTCGATGGCAGCTATTCTTCCATTGGACAGGATGTACAAGGGATTTCTCTTTTTCATAATTCAGTATGATTCGATTCGGTCAAAATGCTGATCTGTTTAAGTACCCGGTTGCTGTTGATCAGCGGTTCCGTTGTCGGAACCAGCTGAATTTTCTTCTCCGTTGTTTTCCTCCTCTTCCTGCTCATTAAGATTTGTAATGGCAGCAATGGCATCGCCTTCATCAATCCGGATGAGTTTTACACCCTGAGTCGCTCTTCCCTGTTCACTGATTCCGGAAACTCCGATACGGATGGTGATACCGCTGGTGCAGGTAATCATCAGGTCTTCTTTCTCGCTTACATCGAGCAATCCCACGAGTGAACCGCTCTTATCCGTAACATTGATGGTTTTGACACCTTTTCCGCCCCTGTTCGTCACCCTGTAATTGGCTTCCCCGGTTTCAGAATCATCCAGGGCGGTTCTCTTTCCAAATCCTTTCTCACTGACTACCAGAATCGTGCGTGTTTTATCCTCACGGTCTACGCAAACCATGCCAACAACCTCGTCCTTTTCATCTTCTACCTCGATTCCGAAAACTCCCATACCTCCGCGTCCTGTTGAACGAACCTTGTCCTCAGAAAAGCGAATCGCACGTCCGCTTTTAACCGCCATCAGGATTTCGCTGTTTCCATCGGTAAGCCTGGCCTGCAGCAACTGATCGCCCTCTTGGATATGGATGGCATTGATGCCGTTTTGCCGCGGCCTGCTGAAGTCTTCCAAGTCTGTTTTCTTAATCATCCCCTTTTTGGTACAGAGTAATATATATTTATTATTCAAATACTCTTTGTCGGTCAGGTCGTTAACATCTATGATGGCCCTGACTTTGTCATCGGGCGGTATTTGAATCATGTTCTGGATGGCCCTTCCCTTGCTCGTTTTGTCTCCTTCGGGGACTTCATAAACCTTCAGCCAAAAACACCTTCCCTTTTCAGTAAAAAACAGGAGCGTATGGTGGGTGGATGCCACAAACAGATGCTCGATGAAGTCTTCCTGCCGCGTGCTGCTTCCCTTTGCACCCCGTCCGCCTCTTCGCTGCTGGCGATATGCGTCGGCGGATGTTCTTTTAATGTAACCTAAATGCGATATAGTCACTACAACATCTTCTTTTTCAATAAGGTCGAGCATATTTATTTCGTCTCCGATATAAACGATTTCGGTCTTGCGTTCATCACCGAAACGTGCCTTGACTTCATTCAGTTCGTTGCGTATGATGTCGTAGCGCATCGATTCGTTGGCCAGTATCGCCTGAAGATGGGCAATCAGTTTCATTATTTCGGCATGTTCTTCCCTGATTTTTTCAATCTCCATACCGGTAAGCCTTTGCAGCCTGAGTTCCAGCACTGCTTTTGCCTGAATCTCCGACATTCCGAACTGGCTTACGAGCCCTTCCTGGGCAAGAGAAGGCGTAGCCGAATCGCGAATCAGTTGAATAACCGCATCGAGATTGTCGAGTGCAATAATATACCCTTCAAGTATGTGCGCGCGTTCCCGGGCTTTTTTCAGTTCAAAAGCGGTCCTCCTTGTCACCACATCGTGGCGGAACAGCACAAACTCAGAAATAAGGTCGCGTAAATTCAGAATTTTAGGCCTTCCCCGAACAAGCGCCACATTGTTGATTCCGTAGGAGGTCTGCAGCTCTGTTAGCTTGTACAATTGATTTATAACAACTTGGGCAACAGCGTCTTTACGAAGATCAACTACAATTCTTGTTCCTTCTTTGTTGTTGCTTTCATTATTGACATCCGCAGCTCCTTCGAGCAGTTTCTCATTGATCAGTTCCCCGATTTTGGCCGTGAGCGTGTCGCGGTTTACCTGATAAGGAACTTCATAAATGATGAGCTTTTCGCGGCCATTTTTGGCAGTTTCCACATTCACTTTTCCTCTGAGCACTACCCTTCCCCTTCCGGTCAGAAATCCCTGCTTCACCCCTTCAAATCCGTAAATGGTGCCGCCGGTTGGGAAATCGGGACCTTTTACAAATTTGATGAGTTCCTCCGCTGTGATATCCCGGTTGTCGATGTAAGCGATACAGCCGTCAATCACTTCTGAAAGATTGTGCGGAAGCATATTGGTCGCCATACCCACGGCAATCCCGCTGGAGCCGTTGAGCAGCAGTTGGGGTATCCGGGTGGGCAGAACAGTAGGCTCTGAAAGGGAATCGTCGAAATTCAGCTGGAAATCCACGGTTTCTTTCTCGATATCATCCATCATGGCCTCGGCAAACTTCTCCATCCGCACTTCGGTATAACGCATGGCCGCCGGAGGATCACCGTCCTGGCTGCCGAAATTTCCCTGTCCGTCCACCATCACATACCGCATGTTCCAGTCTTGTGCCATTCGCACCATCGTGTCGTAAATGGAGGCATCGCCATGCGGATGGTATTTACCCATCACTTCACCCACAATACGGGCACTTTTCTTATAAGGTTTGTTGCTGGTATTCCCCAATTCATGCATGCCGAAGAGCACACGGCGGTGAACGGGCTTCAACCCGTCGCGTACATCGGGAAGGGCCCGGCCGACAATCACGCTCATCGAATAATCGATGTAGGATGTCTTCATTTGCTCCTCGATATTCACGGGTATGATACGGCCCCTGTTGTTGTAATCTGCATTGTCTCCCGGCTGCAGTTGCCCGTTGCTCAGATCGTCGTTGTTTTCCATAAAAAAACCACCTTTTCCGGCGGTATGCGAATGTACTCCAAATAAGCCTTTCCGCCTTGTTTTCCGCCCCTTTTTTGAGGGCTTTTTCATAGGTAGTTATGCACATTTCCGGTGTGTGCCGGGCGCTGTATTTCCGATCCTGAAACGGGCCCTCTCAGGACCTTCCCGGCGAAAAAAATTCGGTTAAATACACGGGTCGGTTTACCTTTCACCCAAATTATTTCTGTGAAGACAATCTTACTTTTCGGCGCAGGGAAATCCGCTACGGTGCTGATTGAC
>JBIIDU010000011.1:0-23577 GCA_044238165.1 Ferruginibacter sp.
CAAAGCAGTAACTATCCTACCATTAAAGGTATTGCGCTTTATGTAAGAGCAACCGGAGCTGCAAAAAATTTAGTTGAAAATAACAACATCTATGCCTTGCAAAATCTTAATACCACCCGGAGTGGAACGGTAATAGGTATATTGTCTGGCGAATATTTAGAAATGCGAAGGAATTTTATTCATAGCCTTAATGCAGCTTCTGCCACCTCAATTACTGGTATTGATATACCAGAAAAATACGCTACCGTTGAAAACAATATGATCAGCCTTGGCCTGGATAGTAACGGTGCAAGTATTACCAATGGAGCGATCTCTTTTGTCGGGGTATCTGGTGGTCATGTAATGACGCACAATAGTATTTATATTGGAGGCTCTAATGTAACCGATGGTTTTATTGGCAGCAATTGCTATTTGTTTTTAGGCAATGCTTTGCCAACTTTTTGCGTCAATAATATTTTTTACAATGCCCGTTCCAATGCCTCCCCGCTGTTCAATACAAAGCACCAGTGTGCCAATATCGATCTGAGTTATGGCCTTAACTATAACTTGTATTACTTTGATGGCGTCGGTGGTATTCTCGGCACTTATGGTCGCTTTGACAGGTACAATACTTTTAATGATTGGAAAACGGGAACAGGCTTAGATGTTAATTCAATATTTGCAAACCCTAGTTTTGTATCACCTTCTTCTGGAAGCGGTTTTGTAAACCTCCATTTAAATTATGGTTCACCGGCTGATGGCGTTGGTGGAGATGCCAATACCGGCGCCAACACACTACCAAAAGATTTTGACAACGAAAACAGAAGCATCCTGAGCCCCATTGATATAGGTGCAGATGCAGGAAATTACAGTGTTTGCCCGATAGCGGATGCAGGAGATGATGTATCATTTTTTGAAGGTGCAAGTATTCAAATTGGCGGTACAGCCATTGCAGGTGTAACTTATAGTTGGACATCAAACCCGGCAGGTTTTACTTCTGCATTATCCAATCCTGTAATTTCTCCTTCCGTTACTACCACTTATATACTAACGATCACCAGCGGTAGTTGTTCCTCTACAGATACCATTATCGCCAGGGTGTTTAATTTATCGCCCAGGCCTGTTTGCCCGGGCGGAGACACAACACTCTTTGCTACTGTTTCCGGTACCGTTTACCAATGGCAAGTAAATACCGGTACCGGCTATACGAATATCAGCAATAATGCAACTTATTCAGGCACCAATACGAACGCTTTGGGGCTGATCAATCTCCCATCCTCATTTTATGGTTATAAATACCGCTGTGTGGTGGATGGAACGACTGATATTGCGACTACATTGAAAATTGAAAATAACTGGACAGGCAGTGTAAATAATTTTTGGAACAATCCTGCCAACTGGAGTTGTGGCAATATACCAGATGGCAATACGGATGTTGTGATTGCAAGTGGATCTGTTATACTGAATACGAATGCTACATGCAGAAGTATTTATGTGGCACCCGGTGCCACATTCACTGTCAGTCCGGGTGTAACCCTCACCATTACACGCTAAAAAGAATACTATAGTTAGATACGGACGATTGTCCGTATCTAACTACATGTTTACGATTTTCACCCAGATGGTTTCCGGATAATACCCGGAAATATTTTTCGCCCCAACCTTATTCAAATTCTAATAGCCCCCGGTCGAGGCCAATGCCCTTCGGCCGGGCCGACTCTCCCCGGATATAATAATGCGCGGCCAGATCCTTACCGATGGCTTCCTCAAAAACCCGCTTGATGCGCGAAATCTTCTGGCTGGCCGAATCGCTCAGCACATTCACCATATCGTCGATCCGCTGGCGCATCTCCATCATGTCGCCCGTGTTGGATATGCGGGCATAGAGCGCATAAAGATCCCCACGGAAGTTGCAGAGGTCGCTCATGCCGATGCCTTCGGGATGGTCGAGAAAGAGGAAGTAGAGCGCTTTTTCGAGGGGCCGCAACTTGATTTCGATATTCCCGAAATCGGGCAGGGAGATCCCGTTCCGCCGGTTGATCAGCAATTTGCTCAGCGGTACGGACTGCCTGAAATTCTGTGCAAAGAGCATCTTCTCCCGCAGCGAGCCCATGATGCCGAGGGCATGGTGGATCTGGGGTGGAGTGAGTTTTTCGCGAAGTTGCCTGTGGCATTCCGCACAGATGTCGGCCGTGCGCAGCTTGAGGATGATTTCCTTCTTCTCCATGCAAAGATCGCTCACACAACCGATGGGCCTGCGGTGTACCGCCGTACGCAATTCGGTAACGCCGTTGAAAATATGTTTCTGCAGCATCAGTGCCACTACCTCATATGCTACGGGAAAGGCGGGCGAGCAGTCGATATAATAGTCCCAGTCGCCGGTATGCACAAAACCGTTGTAGGGCATCTTCGGGTCAAGACTGGCGAACCAGTTGGCATCGTTGGGCTTGTCGGTGAGCAGCAGCACGAATTCGTTTGCCGGGATCTTCTTCTGCTTCCGGTAGCGGTCACATTTTTTGAACAGGGTTTCCCAGGATGCCGTATGCCTTTCAATGGGAAACCGCAATTCGGAAACTTCCTCCAGTTTGTAGGATGCCATGGAATGGGCGGTTTCAAAATCCTCAGCGTCGGGAATATGCTTCACGAATAGCTCATCGCGGTCAAAGTCGATCACGGCATCCTCCTCGAAACCGAACTGGATGGGCCCCGTAACAGATTGCAGCAAGTCGACCACCCGGGTGAACAACCCGGGGTCGACCTCAGATGATTTGAGCAGATGGATCTTCATATCAGGTTGACAGGCTGATTTAATTTTCAATCTTCGAAAAGTTTCCCCAGATCACCGCCCTTGCGCTTCTTGTCGAAATAGGTGTCCATCGACCGGGAAAGGTTCTCGAATACCCTGCCCTTCATTTCGGCCTTGTCGAATGTATAACTATTTTGTGTTTTGATGGCCATGGACTGCGCCACATGCACCGCATCGAGCGTGGCACCGATGAAGCTGAAGGTCCATTTGCCGGTTTCCTCGAGTCGGGCGATTGTACGACTGATGTCGGCCAGGCGGAAAAGCTGCGAGGCATTTTCATGACCGTCGGTGAGGATGACCACCACCACCGTGGTATCGTACTCCTGCTGCTGCATCTCAATATCCGATTCCAGCTGGCGGACCACCAGGCCGATAGCATCGAGCAGGGCAGTGGAGCCGTCGGGAAGGTAGTTCTGGTTATTCAGCATCCGGGCCGATGCCGGAGGACGATGAAAAGAGAGGTGGCAAACCTCATGGTTGAAGGTGGTGAGCCCCAGGCAGATCTCCTGTTCGGGGTACTTTTTCTCCAGTTCCCTGATTTTGAGGATTTGCTCGTTGTAGCCCTCGAGGGTGTTGGGAATGCAGTCGCTCATGGATCCGCTCTTGTCGAGGATCATGTGGTAGATAGTTTTTTGCTTTTTCATTTTTCTGGTTTTTTAGGTTTTGCAATACAGGCAATCCGTTGCCGGCCACCTTGTTTTTATTTCGGGTGCAAAATACCCTGCTGTTTTACCAGAAAGCGATTCTTACAAGCTTGTAAGGGGAGATGGAATGTCAGGTCCGAAAGACCGTAAAGAGGGGGAAGCCCTATACGGGTAACGCCTTGCGCAAAGGAAGCCTTTTCCAGTAGGTAAGGCTCCGCCAGCACCATTCCAGCGGGCCGTACCGGAAGTGCCGAAGCCATAAGTGGCTGAAGATGATCTGGAATATCCACACGGCAACCACCACGTAATAGATTTCGTAACGCTGCAGCCGGCCCATCATGCCGAAGCCCATAAAATAGATGTTGCAGATGACAGACTGCGAAAGGTAGTTGGTGAAGGCCATTTGCCCCACCGGCTCGAGCAAGCGGAACAGACCATGGAATATCCGCGCCTTATAAAGGAGCATGAGTGTTCCGAAGCATCCGAGCGAGCGCAGTGTGCGTGAGAGTTCGAAAAAGATGAACTTGCGGACACGCATCACTTCGAACTCGTTGTACCGCATTTCCATGATGGGCCGCAGGTACTGGTAGGTGAGCAGCAAGCCAAGCCCCCATCCGATAAGGGCCAGCAGCAGATAATGCTGGGTCTTCCCCTGACCGGTCAGCAGTCCCGACTTGAAAAAAGCCATGCCGAGAAAGATGAAGATGAGGCTGTCCCACAAATTGTAATAAACCATCTCGTATTCGACAGCGGCGCCGACCGGGGCCAGAAAATCATAAGCCTTGACGAATCCGTCCTTAACCCGTTCGGTATTCCGGACCATTTCTTTGGAAAGCGCGGCGCTGTCCCACTTGTTTTTCATCGACAGCATGGTCTCCAGATCCTCTTGCTGAACGGCGGTGAGCGGGGTTCTGGCCGTATCAATCAACGCCACGGCCTCACCCTTATGTATCTTCTGCTGCTTGCGGAACAAGTCGACATTTTCCCGTACCGTCATCAGCAGCATGCTGATCACGGAAGCAATGAGCAGCGCTTTCACCGGCAACCGGCGAAATACGAACGCGATGATGCCCAGCACACCGTACAGAAACAGGATATCACCCGGCCAGAGCAGGATGTATACATTGGCAAGCCCGAAAACGATAAGCCAGAGCTGACGGCGCACGAAATACTCCACAGGCATTGAGCCTTCCATCCTTTTCTCCAGGCGGGAAATGAAGAGAATGATGCCTGCACCGAACAGCAGCGAGAAGAGCGCCCTTTGGGTGCCGTTCAATGTCATGTTCACCCAAAACCACAGTTTTTCGTTGATGGTCCCCACCTCGTTGCGCAAGGTAAGCACATCGAAAGAGGGGTCGGGCAGCCCGAAAAACGGAATGTTCAGGACCAGGATTCCCAGCAGTGCGAAGCCCCTCAAAGCGTCAAGCAGCCTGATCCGTTCCTGCTGCACCGAAGGCATGGCCGCATCGCGGGTGTTTGCTTCGCTCATGGTTTTACCACTATTTGAAGATGATTCTTGAAACGTTGCCCTGCGGACGCCTTGTCACTGATTCGCAGAAACCGGCAGGGTAATCACAAAAGTGGACCCTTCGTGGTGCTTCGACGATACCTCGATGGTGCCGTTCAGCTTGTCCAATATCTGTTTGCAGATGTAGAGACCCAGCCCGGTTCCGGTTCCGGTGGTGCTTCCGCGGAAGAACATCTCGAACACTTTTTCTACATTCTTTTCCGGAATACCCTCGCCGTTGTCGGATAGGGTAAGTATGATTTTGTCGGTCGTATGCCGGAAGTGGACACATACAAAAGATGCTTCGGCCTTCTTTTCGCGGTATTTGATCGAATTGCCGATGATGTTGCGCAGGAGGATCTGCAGGCGGGTTTTGTCGGAAAAAATTTCCTCGGGCCCTTCATATTCTGCAATGAACCGGAAGCCGTCTTCCACAATGAACTTATGGTCGTCGAACACATGCTCCACCATTTCGCGGATGTTGAATGTTTCATACACCAGGCCCAGGCGTGAGTTGCGGGAGTATTCAAGAATCTCCTTGATGGTGTCGTCGAGGCGGTTGATGCTCTTCTGGGCCATGTTCAGGTAGTCGCGCACCTTGGTATTCAGTTCCGGCATGTCGAACACAAGGGTGAGCAGCCCTTTGATGGACAGGAGCGGCGAGCGCAGGTCGTGCGAAACGGAATAGACAAACTTGTCGAGTTCGTTGTTGGCTTTCTGCAGTTCGGCATTCTTCTCGTTCAGCGAAATGTCGAGCAGCTTCTGGTCGGTGATGTCCATCGAGCTTCCGATCAGTTGAATCAGATTGCCCGAAGGATCCCGCTCGGCGATGGTCAGCGTTTTCAGATAACGGATTTCACCGTTATCCGTCCGCACAATGCGGTTTTCTCCAGATACCGCGTTCGATTCGCCCGACATGAGCAGTCCGATACTGGAGAATGTCCTTTCGCGGTCGTCGGGGTGAACCGAATCCTGCCAGAACTGATAATAGTCCAAGATATCCTCACGCCGAGCGCCATATTGCTGTATAAGCACATCGCTCCAGTTGGTATTATTATTGGCGGTTTCCCATACCCAGATGCCGATACCACCCAGGTTGGCAATCTGGTTGAAGCGATCGTTGACCTGCTTCAAATCACGTTGTTGATTGATTTCATTGGTGATGTCCCTTTGCAGGGAAACGAAGTTGAGCAGTTGCCCTTTTTCATCAAAAATGGGGTTGATTTCGAGCCGGCTGATAAAAATCTCCCCGTTTTTCTTCCTGTTGGAGACGGTGACTTCCACACTCTCACACCTGGCCAGTTTTTCTTCCATTTCCTTCAGCGGCTCTTGCTCAATACCCGGATACTGTAGAAATTCCTTCGGTTTTTTTCCGATGATCTCTCCGAGCTGATAGCCGGTTATCTTGCTGAAAGAGTCATTGCACCATTCCACCCTGCCGAAGGGGTCGGCCACAAGCACGCCGCTGGCGGTTTTCGTTACAATCAGCGACAGCTTGCTCAGTTCTTGCTCTGACTTTTTTATCCGTAGAAGCTGTTCCGAAATCAGCCGGTTGCTTTCGATATTGGACTGTAGCACCTTGTTGAGCTCACTGTTTTGTGTATTCAGCAAGGTTGTTTTCTCAAAAAGCTGCACCTGTATTCTATTGCTGACCGAGAGGATGAAAATCACTTCTAAAGTTGATGCCACGGCGGCACCAATGAAATTCATCATCTGCTCACGTCTCAAATCCATCCCGACGAGGTGTGGGGAATTTCCGATACGCACATCAATCCAAAGGTAAAAAGCCAGTGCCCCAAGCACATAAAGGCTGAAGATGTAGGCATACTTGCGCTCACTGCCCAAAAACGTGAGCTGGGTGCCCAGTAAGATTGGCACATAAAAAGCCAAGACACCGGTATCCGGTGTAGTGATCATGCTCAGCAGGCCGACCACGGTGGTCACCTGAAGCATATTCATCACCTTGGAAACAATGGGATATCCAATCAGATAAAGAAAAAACTCAATTATAATGAAGGGAATGGGTATGGCCGTGATAGCGGCCTCGAGAGACTTGCCCTGATAGAGATTCACCAGTACAAAGATGACTGAGAAACAGAACAGGAGTGACAGGAGTAAGACATGCAACACATTGCCCTTGCTTACGAGAATATCGGTTTCCGACTCAGGGGAAACTTTTCCCGACAAGGCTCTTGTCCAGTTTTGATAAAACTTTTCGGAAAAAAACTTCATGCGGTGTTTTGGTAAGCCCTACCGTCATTTAATCCGGCAGTAGTTCGGAAATTCTGTTTTCCTGGTTCAGGTCATTTCCACAACCAATAAAGATAATGAAATACCCGTCCTTAAACCGGTAATCTACATCGAAGTTCAAAAACTATTCAAATCAGATCATTCGAAAAACTTCCATAATCAGGTAGTAATATTTCTAGTTCTTACGCCTACAAAGAATCCACGCCTTTATTCGAATCGGGCCAACAATCAATTCAAAAGAAATGTGATATTGTTTTTATGCTTCTTTTTTTGATAAATCCACGCACAATGTACGCTTCGAATCAATGTTAAGGTGGAGTTTTCAAGTGGGATTAAACGTTTATCCATACCTTTAATACTTCGTTAAACGAAAGCCGATGATTCAAGCTTACCGCCGCCTGCTGACCATTTTTTGCTTCAGCCTGTTTCTCCACTCCTGCCGTAAAGAAGTGGTTTCCAATGAGCCCCTTCCTGTCCAGCCGGAAGTCACGGCGCCCTCACTGGCAAAATCTTCCGCCGGTTTCCCCGAAACCTTCGAGAGTGGAGTGAAAACAACGTTTCCTGCGGCAAATATCACCCTCACCTCGGGCTCCTGGAACCTGAACGACGCCATCATCGGCACTTCCTCCAGCGACCGGAAAACCGGCACCAAGAGTGTACGGATTCAGAACACCGGAACGGTAACCATGAACTTTGATGTGACCAACGGGGTATCGGCGGTTTCAATCTCCTGCGGCAAATTCGGCACCGACGCAAATAGCACATTCGAATTGTGGATGTCGGTGAACGGCGGAGCCGGCTGGACCAAGGTGGGCAACACCATCACCGTAAGCTCCACTTCATTAGCCAGCATCCGTTTCCTCGTTTCCTACCAGGGCAACGTCCGTTTCCAGATTCGGAAAATGGGCGGTGGCCGGCTCAACATCGACAATTTCGATGTTCAGGAATATGTGGCCCCCGCCACCATGGACAACAACCTGGCCATGGGCAACCCCAGCGGAGCACAAACAAATACCGCAACGCCCAACAATTATCTGATGGTGAAACCGGAATTCACCCTTTCATATAATAATGCCACCGGAACACCCAACTGGGTGAGCTGGCATCTGAGCACCGCATGGAAAGGCGCTGCGGCCCGTTGCGACTGTTTCACCGCCGACAACACGCTACCCACCGGATTTTTCAGGGCGGTAACCTCTGATTACACCAACACCGGGTTCGACAGAGGACACATCTGCCCTTCGGAAGACCGTGATTTGAGCAGCAGTATGAACGCAGTGACTTTCCTGATGACCAACGTCATGCCGCAGTCGCCCAACCTCAACCGGATCACCTGGGTGAATCTGGAAGATTACAGCCGTGTGCTGATGAACAGCGGCAACGAGTTGTATATCATTTCGGGAGGTTCCGGCATCGGGGGTACGGGTTCAAACGGCGGAGTCACCAATTCCATCGCAGGCGGAAAAATACAGGTACCCGCCTTTTACTGGAAGGTGATTGTAGTGCTGCCTGTGGGATCCAATGATGTAAGCCGGGTAACCACCTCCACCCGGGTGATTGCCGTGCTGATGCCCAACAACCAGACGGTGAACAGCCAAACCTGGGGAAGGTACCGTGTATCGGTCGACGCACTCGAAAGCAGGCTGGGCTATAACTTTCTCTCCAATGTGCCCGAATCGGTGCAGGCTGTCATTGAGGCCGCTGCCGACAACGGCCCCACCCAGTAAATTCAGGTTTCCACTGAAATCGTCTTGAGCACGAGGAGGTTTCCTTCGGGCAAACGCATCACAATGTACACACCCACTTCAATCCGCCCGCAGCGGTAAACGGCCGATGATTGCGCATGGCAGTTGATGAACTGCTCCAGCGCTTCGTAACGTTTGGCCGACTCCTCCATTTGCACAGCCCCGCTCTGACTGAGGGCATTGATGGTTTTGCTGAAAAAATCGCCACAGCTAATTTGCTGGACGGGAAAGCCATTCGCATGGAGGGCGGCAATCGCCTCCTTTACCTGCTCGTCCGTCTTGTTGCCCCAGTCCTGCAGTTCCAGCGGATAATCGGACTCGGAGCTGTAACTAAGCCCTTCAACCAGTGCGGCGAGGGCCTTTTTGATTTCGTCACTGTTCATTTTCTGATTTTGAATTGTTTTGAATTGCGTAAAGAAAACCGTCGGGTTGCAAACCCTGACGAACAACTGAACCATGAAGCCTGATCAACAACTGTTTTACAACTGATAAAACACAGCCTCCCCGCGCTGCACAAACTTCGGGCAAAACAGCGGATTGCCTTAATTTTAGCGTCTGAAAAAAACCAAATCGTTTATATGGAAAAGATGACCACCGCTCCGGCAAATGGAGCAAGCAAATGCCCTTTTTCGGGAGGAGCCCTTCGGCAATCCGCCGGCAACGGCACCGGCAACCCCGACTGGTGGCCCAACCAGCTCAAGCTGAACATCCTGCGGCAGCACTCGAACCTGTCGAACCCCATGGACCCGGACTTCGACTATAGGAAGGAATTCGCTTCGCTTGATTTAAAAGCAGTAAAAAAAGACATTTTAGACCTGATGACCCGCTCGCAGGACTGGTGGCCGGCCGACTACGGTCACTATGGCCCTTTCTTCATCCGCATGGCCTGGCATAGTGCCGGCACCTACCGCATTGCCGATGGCCGCGGCGGAGCCGGTTCCGGAACACTCCGCTTCGCGCCGCTGAACAGCTGGCCCGACAACACCAACCTTGAAAAAGCCCGCCTCCTGCTTTGGCCCGTAAAGAAGAAATACGGCAAGAAGATTTCCTGGGCCGACCTGATGATCCTCACCGGAAACTGCGCGCTGGAATCCATGGGCTTCAAGACTTTCGGATTCGCCGGAGGCCGGGAAGATCTGTGGGAACCCGAGCAGGACATTTACTGGGGCAGTGAAACCGAATGGCTGGGCGACAAGCGCTATACCGGCGACCGCGAGCTGGAGAATCCGCTGGGTGCAGTGCAAATGGGTTTGATTTATGTGAATCCCGAAGGACCCAACGGCAACCCCGATCCGCTGGCTTCTGCCCGCGACATCCGCGAAACCTTCGGCCGCATGGCCATGAACGATGAGGAGACCGTGGCCCTGATTGCCGGCGGACATACGTTCGGCAAAACGCACGGCGCCGCCGACCCAACAAAATATGTGGGGCGTGAACCGGCCGCAGCCACCATCGAAGAAATGGGTATGGGCTGGAAGAACAGTTTCGGAAGTGGCAACGGAGGCAGCACCATCACCAGCGGCCTGGAAGGCGCCTGGACCACCACCCCCACCAGGTGGAGCAACAACTATTTCGAAAACCTGTTCGGCTATGAATGGGAACTCACCAAGAGCCCTGCCGGCGCACACCAGTGGAAGCCCAAGGGCGATGCCGGAAAAGATACGGTACCCGATGCGCACGATGCTTCGAAAAAGCATACCCCCATCATGCTTACGACCGACCTGGCCCTGCGCGTGGATCCTGCTTATGAAAAGATATCGCGCCGCTTTTACGAAAACCCCGAGCAGCTCGCCGACGCGTTCGCCCGGGCCTGGTTCAAGCTGACGCACCGCGACATGGGTCCCCGTGCCCGCTACCTGGGCAGCGAAGTACCTGCGGAAACATTGATCTGGCAGGATCCCATACCGGCGGCATCACATCCTTTGATAGACGAAAACGACATCAAATCACTCAAAGAAAAACTGCTGGCATCGGGGCTTTCCACTTCGGCCCTGGTTTCCACAGCCTGGGCATCAGCGTCCACCTTCCGCGGATCCGACATGCGCGGTGGCGCAAACGGAGGCCGCATCCGCCTTGCTCCGCAGAAATACTGGGCGGTGAACAATCCCGCACAACTGGGCCAGGTGCTCGACAAACTCGAGGCGATTCGCACTGCGTTCAACAGCGAACAGAAAAACGGCAAGCAGGTATCGCTGGCCGACCTGATTGTGCTCGGCGGTTGCGCCGCCATTGAGCAGGCAGCCAAAAGCGCAGGACATTCGGTACAGGTACCCTTCCAGGCCGGACGAACCGACGCCTCGGCTGAACACACCGATGTGCAATCCTTCGCAGCCCTCGAACCGCAGGCCGACGGCTTCCGCAACTACATCAAAGCCCACCACAAAGCGGCAGCCGAGCATATGCTGGTCGACAAGGCGCAACTGCTCACCCTTACCGCCCCTGAAATGACCGTATTGCTTGGCGGACTGCGGGTGCTGGATACCAACTTCGACAATTCGAAGCACGGGGTGTTCACCAACCGGCCCGGCCAACTGACCAACGACTATTTTGTGAACCTGCTCGACTACAATACCCATTGGAAAGTGAGTGCGGGTTCGCAGGATGTTTATGAAGGCGTTGACCGAAAGACGGGCGAAAAGAAATGGACAGGCAGCCGGGTCGACCTTGTTTTCGGATCCAATTCGGAACTCCGCGCCCTGGCCGAAGTATACGCCTGCGAAGACGGTGCAGACAAAATGGTACGCGATTTTGCCGCCGCCTGGAACAAGGTGATGAACCTCGACCGGTTTGAATAAGAAAAATAAATCGATGCATTGACCAGAGGCTCCCTGCGGAGCCTCTTTTTTTGCCTGCTAAGCCCATCGTTCGAGGCACACGAAAGCGGCGCTGCTTTTAGCCCAAAAATGTCCACCTTTCATACCAATGAGATTGTTGTTTGGCAACTATGAAATTATTCAGGGCTAAAGCCCCTTAAAGGAACTGATGTCCATTCCCCGCCCTAAAGGGCGGGGTTATTTCGAACGCTCTTGTGCTCCGGCATTTTTGACACGAAAGTGATTTTCGATTCAGCCCAAAAAATTTCCCCGTATAATGCCGATGTGATCGCTGCCTGGGCCAATGAAATTGGTCCATTCCAGTTATCCAATCGGCATGAATTACCCGGGATGGTTTGCTATCGTATATATGTACTCTATGTATTTCGATGTCATTTTGAACAGCCGGTCTCGCATCAGCTTCGGTTAACTCCGGCCTTTAGGCCGGGGACCACAAACATCATGAAAGTAAAGGGCTTTAGCCATAACCCTGCATGGCCTGATACGAGTGTACGTTATCAATCAGACCAAAATATTTTTGCGCATCATGCCGAAATAATCGCTGTTTACTTCCATGCCTTGGTTCGTGGCACACGAAACAAATTCATACTTTTCCCATGAGCCAATCCATCCGTTGCTTCTCAGCAATGTCTCTTTGAGCGGCCCTGAGCGAAAGCCAAAGGACATTGCGTCTTCCTAAAACAGAATTCGTGCAATTTCCTTCGCCCATGCCCAATGCTGCGCTTAAGAAATGCTGCCCGGAATAAAAACAAATAGCAATAAAAATTTTCATAGCTTCACGGTGCTAAGAAAAGAATATTGAACATTAAAATGTAACCCTACTTCAGGCAAGTATAAAAGTCTAACAACAAATATTTTATGAAGCGCCTTGCCAAAACAATTTCCATCGCCCTGTTTTTCTTATGCTCCACCCTTCTTTCCCATGGCCAGCGGCTGATGAGCAGCTCGCGATCGACCGTGGGTTATATCGAGAACGGAAGGGTCATGAACAGTTCCCGGTCCACGATCGGGTATATCGATAACGGAAGAATCATGAACGGATCGCGATCCACCATCGGTTATATTGAGAACGGACGGGTCATGGACGGCTCCCGCTCCACCATCGGTTATCTAGAAAACAGCAGGGTCATGAACGGCTCCCGCTCCACCATCGGGTACATTGAAGACGGGCGCGCGATGGACGGCTCAAGATCCACCCTGGGTTATTTCGACGGAGTGAGAAGGGCGGATGCCGCACTCTTCTTTTTCTTCTTCTTTTATTGACGTGCGACCGGATGAATCGGGGAACCCCGCCTTGCAGTACAACTGGAAAACCAATATCGACCTTGATTTTGTCATGCAGTCTTATTTCCTGCCGGTAGAAAATCCGGATCTGGCATCCTATAATTTCTTCTTCAGGCTGAAATGGAGTTATTGACAAGAAACAAGATTTCCACCCTTATGGCAAAGTTCATAAATCGAATCCGATACGGATGCCTCCCCAACGATGGCTGAGGCCGCCGCTGAATTCGGGCGAAAGAAAAGATTGGCAATAATCAACGTACCACTTCTTTAGGGTAAGCACAATTCCGTAATCGGCCTGAAGGGTGATGCGCCGGATATCGGAAGCAGGCAGCGTGTAGGGATTCTTCCTGTTGAAAAGACCACCCTGCAGCGTGGCATCAAACAGTACCAATGCCGGCTGCACCTGTCCATAAAAATACCAATGTGTTTTACGTCGGTCCTGTACAGCGGTTTTCGAACGATATGGATCATTAAACCGGCCTGCCATAAAACTGAAGCCTGCCTTCAACTTGTCGTTGTGTGTACCGACCCTTGCCTCCGAACTGAAGGAAAGCAATAAATGGCGTGAAGAGGGTGTGAGCCTTTTTTCATAATTGAGCTGATAGGTGAGTATGAGGTCGTTCCGGATCTGGAATTGCCATCCGTTGGGCAAGACATTATTGGTCATTCTATGCACCATCAGCTGGGTCTCCTCTCCTCCTGCCCCCTGCCCAATGATGCCAAAGGTGAGAAACGAAGTGATGATGCGTGCATGAAGCGTGTCTCTGGAACTGAGGGAACTGCTGAGCACGAGGTTACCCGAAAACGGCCTGTCACCATAGCGTATGGTATTGTTGGAAAGGCTGGCCGGCGTATAGCAGAAATAAGCCAGTGCAAGACCATACCTGTAGGAACTTTGTTGCGCTTTCAGCAACAGGAAATTCAGCGGCGACGCTTTCAAAGAGGGATGTGCCCATTCAAGGGTGATGCCATAGGTATAGTAGCGGTCGGTTGTGGTGAAATAATCATTGTCGAAATGCAGGCGGAGCATCTTGTCGCTCTTGTATTTGAAGCCCGAAGCATAATCAATCACCTGTCCGGTAGCCCACGGGAGAAATCCGGTGAGCAGGAAACATATCATCAGTGTACGCTTCATCACATAACTATTCGCGCTTAATTGCATGTGTGCCGGAAATCCGGTTGAGAAATGCAAGCTAAACGGCGCGTTAACGGAAAGCAATGACGGGAATCAGCGCCTTAAGTAAGATGAAGAGGAACAAGTGGGAGACGCTACCAATTACAGAACCTGATAGCCAACCGGACAAAGAGGGTCTGTCGGAGCAGTTTATGCAGGGTTGATTTTAAAGCTCAGTAACCCGGCTGGTCGGTATAACGCAGATAGGGCCTTGCCGCCCTGATTCCCGAGGGAAACCGATGCGTTGCTTCCTCATCGGACAAGGCCGGTGCCACAATCACTTCTTCGCCCGGCTTCCAGTTGGCCGGGGTTAACACGCTGTGCCGGGCGGTAAGCTGCAGCGAGTCGATCACCCGCAGCACCTCATCGAAATTACGGCCGGTAGATGCGGGATAGGTGATCGTCAATTTGATTTTCCTGTCGGGGCCCACAATGAACAACGAACGCACAGTGAATGTTTCGGACGCATTGGGATGGATCATGTCATACAACTCCGCAACGGTTTTGTCGGGGTCGGCAATGATGGGGAAGTCGAGCTCCGTCTGCCCGATGGCATTGATGTCGGTTATCCATTTCCGGTGGCTTTCGGCCGAATCAACACTCAGGGCAAGCACTTTCACGTTGCGCCGGTCGAATTCATGCCGGAGCTGGGCGGTTCGTCCAAGTTCAGTCGTGCATACCGGAGTGAAATCGGCCGGATGTGAGAACAGCACGCCCCAACTTTCGCCCAGATATTCATGGAAGCGGATGGTTCCCTTCGTGGTTTCAGCGGTGAAGTCGGGGGCGGTATCGCCGAGTCGCAGACCCATAAAAATTGTTTTCACAAAAATAAGCAAGTGCGGATTCAGGTTGTGCTTACCGGGTGGTTGTGTAAACCAGATCTCTTGCGATTTTTCAAACGCAAAATAGTCATCCTTCAAAGATGATTACGAAGCGGCCTGGTGTAAATTGCAATGCAACAAGCATTGATTTATCGCCCGAGCACAAATAACCTTCAGCTGCTGCCTGTAACAGTCAAGATGAACATGCAATCAGATTTTAAACCAAAACGTTTCCGGGCCAAAACAATCGCCCCTCTTCTGTTCTTCATTGTTCTGTCGGCCTGCAGCCATGCACAATCGCCATCAACGGAACAATTCAGTTTCAGCGCCTACGGAGAAATGTATTACAGTTATGATTTTTCTGAACCGCCGAACCACGAAAAACCTGCTTTCCTCTACAACCACAAGCGCCACAATGAGATGAACGCGAACCTGCTGCTGGTAAAAGGCGCTTATCAAAACGAAAAGTTCCGGGGCAAACTGGGCATCATGGCAGGCAACTACCCGCAATACAACCTGAAGCCGGAACCTGTATGGGCGCAGTTCATCTACGAAGCCAGCCTGGGTGTCCGGTTGTCGCGCAAAAACAATCTATGGTTGGACGCCGGCATCATGCCCTCGCATATCGGTTTTGAAGGAGCTGTCAGCGCCGATTGCTGGACATTGACCCGCTCGCTCGTAGCCGAAAACTCGCCTTATTATTCGGCCGGGGTCAGGGTTTCATACACAACGGCAAACGGAAAGTTCCATACATCCGCATGGCTGCTGAACGGTTGGCAAAGAATACAAAAGCCCGACGGTATGCAACAGCCCTCTTTTGGATTGCAGGCCACGTACCGTCCAAATGAAGTATTGACAATCAACTACAGCAATTTTCTGGGAACTGCCCTGCCCGACAGCCTGCGTTCGTTCCGGCACTATCATAATTTTTATTTGATGTATCAGTATGGAAACTGGGGAATCACCGCCGGGCTCGATATCGGCCACGAAAGCATCAGGGCCCTGAATAAAGTAGGCACCTGGTTTTCACCGGTATTGATCTTACGCAGGGAAATCAACAGCAAAACAAGAATGGCGCTGAGGGGGGAGTATTACGGCGACCGGAACCAAATCATCATTGCCACCGGCACACCGAACGGATTTCAAACCGGCGGGCTATCGCTCAATATTGACCGTGATATCGACGAACGTATGCGCTTCCGCATAGAGGGAAAGGCCTATGATTCCCGCGATGCGATTTTCCGTGAGGGAAAAAACAGGAATTATTCGGTGACCACCAACCTGACCCTACGCATCGGAGCACTGTGACCAGTGAACATTTTCTGCAAACAACCGACCATTCCAAAATCAAGGCAGCTCTTCGTACACATAGCCGAGCATGGCCTCATTCAGCATGCTGGCCGGCGTATTTTTGCCATCGGTTCTGAAGGAAAAAGGCGGCATCACATCGTTGAGGTTGCTGTGCATGGGGCCTCCGGTCACAGGTGCATACACGGCTCCGTGCCTGCGCATCCAGGCGCTCCATAAGCGGTCGATATTGGCATGATGAACCCAGAAAACCGGATCGTTGGGTGAAGTGGACTGCGCCATATTTCCCGCCACCGTAACGCCGTTGAGCTGGAAGATGCCGCCCACATATACGTGCACGATGTTGTGCAGGGTGCTTCGGCGAAGGCCAGGTATGGGTATTACATCCATCACGTCGTTTTCGCAGGTGTTGCCTGCACAGCCCCTCCATCCTTCCAGCGAGTTCCTGAATGAAATGACCGTATCCACCGAAGAGTCCCAGGGGGCGCTGTCGTAGGTGTTGATGGCCAGGGTATTGGTCACTTCAGCGGCAGAGGGCAGTACCGGCGTTGCGCCGCCGGTATAAATGCCCATGGCCCGGTGCAGGTCCGGAGATAAATTTGGCTCCGTATTCACATCCAAGAAGATGGAATCGATGTCATTGTCGTCCGTGATGTTAATGACCCATTCACCGGCGCGAAAGGGTCCGCTCATCACTTTATAACCCTGGGCCGGATCGCCACTGCCACCCATCAGGTCGTCGGAAAACAGCGCAGCCGTGCTGGCCTGGTCGGTCCAGTCCCAGTAAGGCAGGTTGATGGTTTTTCCGCTCACGTCGCTCAGGGCCTTCTCGAAAAGAGACAGGTAGCAGCGATGCCAGGGCAGAAAAGCCGGATTCTGATGTGCCGGAAACATAGGCGAATTCATCCCGCAGAAGAAAGCCAGATAATGCCATTTCACAAACTGGTCGTAATAGTTGATGCCGCTCTCGTAAGGCGATGGTTGAGTTTTAAGGAGCTTGATGGCGTTCACAAAATCCGCCTTCTCCTGTGCGGTCATGTTTTTTACATTCTTGCGGATGCGCGGGGTAATTCCGCCGTCGTCTTTTTTACAGGAAGAGAAAATTCCCAGCAGCAGCAGGGTGGCGATCAAGAAACGAAATGTTTGGGTCATGCTATGCGGTTTTTGCCCAAATATATCCGGATTTGACTAAGTAATCAGAATTCCCAATGGAATTTTCCCGAGAATAAAATTAAATACTTGAATGCCAAGATGGAATGACCAAAGAGGGATTTCCCGCAGTCCGTCGCATCCTGCCGCTTAAACTGCGGAATCCTCAACTTGCGGTGGACCAAAGACATACAGCGAAATATGCAGCGGATGGTGCAAAGCGATATTATGCGAAGCATCAGCGGTCAGGGTAAAGGGAACATCACCCTGCTGATAAACGGTGTGCAGGCGATGTTCGCCAGATGGCCGTTGAATAATCGGATTCTTGGATTAACATCCAACATCTTCAATGGTAAATGTTAAGTGTTAGGCGTTAAATGATTGGCTCCGTTTATAATTTCGGCACATCCTGGAAATCCTAAAATCCTGGAAATCCTGATTCAGACAATTCAATCACAGAAAGACGGACAATCGGCCGTCTTTTTTCATCGTACACTGTTCAGGCGCAGGTCTCCCGACCTGTGCCTCGTCGTTGCTTTTGTTTCTCGCAAAGCCCCATACATTGAAAATGTCGGGAACTAAATTTTAAAAGTTGAATGAGGTTGACGTTATACAACAGAAGAGGCGCTTTGTGGCCTTTTTGCAATCCTTTGCGGCCCTTTTTCCCAACACCTAATTGCGGCATTCCGGTGAAAGTTTACCATAATCCGCTGTTAATGAATTTTTTATCCGAGCCTTGGGTATTTGAAGTTTCCCGGCATCTTAGTTCAAGTCGTATTGGCCGCTTTCATCCCGGTATTTTTTCGGCGGTAACCAAAAGAAAAAGTTACCTTTAAATACTCAAAACTCAACTGCATGAAAAAAATTCAACTCGTGTTGCTCGCGCTGCTTTTTGTAGCCGGAGCAACTGCACAAGATGCCGTTTACTGGAATGCCTATTCCGGACCCACTTCCATTCCGACCGACAAGGGAGTTGCGCGGCTTTCTTTTCCAAAAACCTATAAGCTATTCAGCGTCAATATCGAGCCGCTGCGGCAGCAACTGATGTCCATCACCGGCGAACGGCCTGCATCGCGCTCGACCATTATCAACCTGCCCGCGGCCGACGGTCGTATCGAGCAGTTTGAAGTGTATGAAGCCTCGAACTTCGAACCCGCCCTACAGGCCCGATTCCCTGAAATCAGGGCCTACTCTGGAAGAGGCATCACCGATCGCTACTCAACCCTCAAACTGAGCCTGTCCCCCCAGGGAGTGCAGACCATGGTGTTCCGCACCGATCGTGAGAATGAATTCATCGAGCCTTATTCCAAAGACCACAGCGTGTACGCCGTGTTCAAATCGCAGCGTCAGCCCGGCCAACTGCCCTGGTCCTGCTCCACCGTGGACAGAAGAACCGCCGACGAAATCAACCAACAGGTAACCGAGGCCGGATTCACCGGCCGTTCGGGCGGCGACCTGAAAACCATGCGTCTTGCACAGTCCTGCAATGCAGAGTACTCCAACTATTTCGGAGCCACGAGCGCATCGCAGGTATCGCTGGTGCTGGCCGCTTTCAACAACACCCTCACCCGTTGCAACGGCGTGTATGAGAAAGACCTTGCGCTGCACCTGAATCTTATCAGCAATACTACTTCTGTTATATACTACACAGCATCTTCAGATCCTTATTCCACTAATTTGTCGAGCTGGAATGCATCACTCCAATCAACACTTACCTCTGTAATCGGAGAAGCCAACTACGACATCGGCCACATGTTCGGCTCTACGGGTGGCGGCGGAAACGCAGGCTGTATCGGTTGCGTATGCGTGAACGGATCCAAAGGCAGCGGTATCACTTCACCTGCCGACGGCATTCCCCAGGGCGACAATTTCGATATCGATTACGTGGCCCATGAAGTAGGCCATCAGCTGGGCGCCAACCACACGTTTTCCATGAGCAATGAGGGAACCGGGGTGAACAAGGAAGTGGGATCGGGCATCACCGTGATGGGTTATGCCGGCATCACCAGCCAGGATGTGGCCAACCACTCGATCGACATTTTCCATCAGGCTTCCATTGCACAGATACAAACCAATCTTGCCACCAAAACCTGCCCGATAACCACCAGTCTGGCCGGAAGCAACGCCACTCCGGTGGTAGCTGCGGTAAGCAATTACACCATTCCCATCAGCACACCGTTCGCACTGACCGGATCGGCCACCGATGCTGATGGTGATGCACTCACCTACTGCTGGGAGCAAAATGACAACGCATCTTCTACACAAACCGGCGCCAGCAGTGTAGCCAGCGCCACCAAGGCCTCGGGCCCCACCTGGATCACCTTCCCCGCCAGCAGTTCACCCACAAGAACCTTCCCGCGACTTTCGACCATCCTTGCCGGATCGAACATCACCGGCCCGCTTACCGGCGGCGATGCAGGAGCCAACTGCGAAGCATTAAGCTCGGTAGCCCGCACGCTGAACTTCCGGCTCACTGTGCGTGACAACGCCCCCTATGTATCCACCGCGCCTGTAAAAGTGGCACAAACCCAGTTTACCGACATGGTAGTTACCGTAAGTGCAACTTCCGGACCCTTTACCGTTACTGCTCCGAATACAGCCGTCAGCTATCCCGGTAATTCCACGCAAACCATCACCTGGAGTGTGGCCAATACCACAGCCACACCGGTAAGTTGTGCCAATGTGAAGATTTCATTGAGCACCGACGGCGGAAACACCTTCCCGACCGTTCTGGCCAGCAGCACACCCAACGACGGTTCCGAAGCACTGGTGATTCCGAACATCCCCAGCACCACCGCACGCATCAAGGTGGAAGCGGTAGGCAATATCTTCTTCGACATCAGCAATGCCAACTTCACCATCAGCGGACCAGTGCTTTGCGGCGACCCGACGGGACTTACCACCACGGCAATCGGCAACAACAGCGCCACGCTGAACTGGAACGCCGTCAGTGGTGCACTGAGCTACGCGGTTGACTTCAAACTCAACACGGCCACCACCTGGACAAGCCTCTCCACCGCACAAACCACCACCACTGCCAACCTGACCGGACTCACACAAGGATCAGCTTACAACTGGCGTGTACGAGCCACTTGTTCGGGCGGCAGCGGCAACTTTGTCACCGCCAATTTCACCACCACGGCGCCCTTTGTTTGCACAGCACCCACCGGGCTGAACGCTACGGCCATCACCGCCACTTCGGCCACCGTAAACTGGACCGCTGTTACCGGAGCCGTGAGCTATGCGGTAGATTATAAAGCGAGCAGTTCCACCACCTGGATCAGCGTAGCCACGGCTACCACATCCACATCGGCCAATATTACCGGACTTGCTGCCAGCACACTCTATGATTACCGCGTGAGCACCAACTGCGGTACCAACGGCGCCAGCGGATTCACTGCGGCCCAGTTCACAACAGCTTCTGCCTGTGCATCGGCCTTTGAACCCAATGAAACCACGGCCACCGCAGCCACCATCACTTCGGGTGTTACCAATACCGCCGCCATCAGCTCGGCTACCGACAACGATTATTTCCGAATCGTTACCACGGCCACCAGCAACATCGTGTACAGCCTGGTAGGACCCACCGGTGTGGATTACGACCTGACCATCTTCAACAGCGCAGGCACCCAGATCGGCTCGGCAGCCACGTCCTCTTCTACTGAAACGGTTACGCTGAACAACCAGGTGGCAGGCACCTACTTCATCCGGGTATTCGGTTTTAGCGGAGCATTCAGCAGCACCTGTTACACCATCCGTGCCACGGCCACCACGGTCACCTCCTGCCGCAGCACACTTGACAACACCACGAATAACGCCACCTCTGGTGCAGCCACTATTCCTTTCAATACCGATGTGAGGGGGCAAGTTGAAACCGGTGGCGATGTCGACCATTACCGTTTTGTGATCACCACGGGCGGCACCATAACGCTCACCCTGACCACCTTGCCCGCCAACTACAACCTGCGACTGGTGAACAGTGCCGGAACCATCCTGAACACTTCGCAGAATTCGGGCACCAGGAACGAAACAATCAGTCGAAGCATCACCCCGGGCACTTATTTCGTCCGCGTGTATGGCACCAACAATTCCACTTTCAACGCCACTTCCTGCTATACCGTGCGGGTGCAGCTGGGTACTGCCAGCAGGGCCGGCGACGAGTTCGTATCGCTTGAAAAGGGCAATCCGTCACTGGAAGCCTATCCCAACCCGGTACAGAACCTGCTCAATGTGAGCCTGACAGGCGTGGAAGGCATTTCGGAGCTCCGCCTCTTCGATATGAATGGCAGGCCGCTGCAAAGCAAGATCATCAACCAGCCTGTGGCCCAGCTGAACCTGAACGGTTTGCCCCGCGGCGTCTACATGATCAAGGCCTTCAATAAGGGCGCTTGTATTGCCACACGTAAAATCATCAAGCAGTAAAGCTGCCTGACCGAATTATAAAATCCCTGCTGACAAATTCAGCAGGGATTTTTTTTCAGTATATCATAAAGAATACCACGAAGGAAGGCGCAAAGGCCTACCCGGCAAGGAGTACGGTAACGTTCGGCTCCTGCGACACACGATACAATTCAGGAAATGTTAAATTGGTCTTAACGCCCGTATTTCCTGCTTAATTTTAGCTTCGCCATCACGAATGCAACCATGAAAAAGAAAGGAATCTATTGTCTCGAAGGATTGTGGAACCACCACAATGTGCAGGACAAATCGACCGTGCTGCCCATCCTCGACCTGATGAACAACCGCGGGTATTGCGACTATGTTTACCACGACTGCGCCACCAGGGAAGAACTTGAATTTTTTCTCGACAAATGGAAACAAAGGTCGGTGGGCCAGAAATTCCCTATCCTCTACCTGGCCTTCCACGGCGAACAGGGCTGCATCTTCCTCACCAACAAACAAAAATATACGCTGGAAGACCTGGGCAAATTCCTCCACCACAGCTGCCTGGGCAAAGTTGTTTACTTCGGTTCCTGCTCCACCTTCGATATCGACATGCGGATCATCAAAAGGTTTCTGGAAAACACCGGGGCCATTGCCGCCATCGGTTACCGCACCGATGTGGACTGGATCCAGTCGGCCGCTTGCGACCTCTTTGTATTCGAAGCGCTGCAGAGCGACAAACTCGACAGCCGGGGCATCGAAAAAATCCATCAGTCCATCATCACCAATTACGGAAACCTCCACAAGCTGCTCGACCTGCGGGTGGTCATCAACGACCGGCTCCATTTTCCGCGGAGCCGTAAGCCCAGAACCTGAGTGGCCGAACCTCGCCCGTTCTGTTAAAAAAATCAGAAAGATTCCGATTCCGAAAAAATTCAGGACAAAAAATTTGGAATTGGGTCCGAAGGCATCCTACATTTGTATTCACATCGAGATTCACGAAAGTGAAACCAACCGAGTCGAGAGACCGCGGTGGTAAAATGATGGGGGCCTTCCGCCAAAATAAAGCGCAATCTTTCCCTCCTTTTTCCCGGTGCATTATCAACCTAAAAACTTTTTCTATGAAAAAAGGTTCATGGGTCGTTTGCATCAACGACAGCAACTGGAGTCCAAATGCCCACACATCTTTATCGTCCCTCCCCGTTAAAAACCGGCTCTACCGGGTGCGGAAAATTTTTCCGGGAATCAGCGAAGTGCCGGGAATCGCGGTAGACGGCATTTTCGGCAAATACATGTACCATAGGTATTCTGACGGCATCGAGCGGTTTATCGAATGCCATTTCTTCGGATGGCGGTTCCGTGAAGTAGCGCTTCCCCCTGCCGCGGGTTTCGACGACAGGGAAGTGGTGGAAACGTCCGAAAAAAAAGAAGCCGGCAAAAAGAAACGGAACCTGAAAGCACTGCAGAAAGAAGCCTGTTGAAAAGAAAGGAATTTCAATCGTTATCAAACCTATAAATCCTAAATCATGAATCAGCTGGTAAAATTGGCCCTTCAAAACAAGACTTTCAGAGAACGGTTACAAGAGCCGGGAGCAGCCCATCCGAACGAAGACAAGATATTGGTCACATTCCTCAATAAAAAAGAAGCAAAAGAGCAGGAGGAGGAACTGTTTCCCGACGAAGGCATGGAAAA
>JBIIDU010000125.1:0-7055 GCA_044238165.1 Ferruginibacter sp.
GGTTGTAGTAGCGGTGGCCGCACTTACCGGTTGCAACAAGGGAAACAAAGGAAAAGGTTTGCCTGATGACGGCCAGCTTCATGGTGTGGCGCCTGCTCCAAAGTGGTCGATGCCCAAGCCCCCCGGTATGGTGTATATTCCCTCAGGGACCTTCCATATGGGACCCAGCGACGAGGATGTGAATTATTCTTTTACTGCCCGTAACAAGCAGGTTTCCATCAGCGGTTTCTGGATGGACGCCACGGAAATCACCAACAACGAATACCGCCAGTTTACCAACTGGGTCAAAGACTCCATCGCCGCCAAGTTGATGGGATACATCAAGCAGGGTAAGGACGGCAATGAATATATTGACTGGAAGAAAGCAAAAACCATCAAGTGGGGCGACAAAGCCACCTTGGAAAAAATCGACCAGATCATCGTCACCCCCGACAACCGTATTTTCAATAAGAAGGAACTGGATCCTTCCAAATTGGTGTATCACTCCGAAACATTCGATTACAAGGAGGCCTCGAAGCGTGAAAACGCTACGGTACAGCGCTCCAAGTTCATTGTTAAAAGAGACATTGCCGCCTATCCCGATTCTTTGTGCTGGGTTCGCGACTACTCCTATGCCTACAACGAGCCGATGGCTAAAAAATATTTCGGTCATCCGGCTTTCGGTAACTACCCCGTAGTCGGAGTTAACTGGAAACAGGCCACTGCGTTCTGCGAATGGCGTACCCTCTATCTGAATTCTTACCTTGAATCGAAGAAGAAATCCACCGAGTCCGATTTCCGTCTCCCCACAGAAGCCCAATGGGAATACGCTGCACGTGGCGGTCGCTCTCAGGCTCCTTATCCCTGGGGCGGTCCCTATCTCCGCAACAAGAAGGGTTGTCTCCTCGCCAACTTCAAGCCCGGCCGTGGTAACTATCCCGAAGACGGCGGCTTCTACACCGTTCGTGCGGATGCCTACTGGCCCAACGATTTCGGCTTGTACAATATGGCCGGAAATGTTGCTGAATGGACTTCTTCCCTGTTTTATGAAGGTGGTTATACCTTCCAGCACGACATGAACCCCGATATCCGCTGGAACGCAAAAGAAACCGACGCACCCAGGATGAAAAGAAAAGTCATCCGCGGAGGAAGCTGGAAGGATGTGGGATATTTCCTGCAGACCAGCACCCGCAATTACGAATACCAGGATACCTCCAAGTCGTACATCGGCTTCCGTTGTGTAATCGACCTGCCGCCGGCAATGGGTAAAAGGGGTAAATAATATTAACCAACGAATCCCGATCAATTTGATTCAACTTCTCAATGCAAATCTTTATGAACGTTCATAAAGATTTGCATTTATAGTCTAAACACGTTAAATCTCCATTTTTTAAATCCTAACATCTCAAAATTCCTCAATCATGGCTGCGAAAAAAAGAACGTTTCTGAATCTCATCGATGTACTGGTAAGTGCCGGTGCTGCTGTTATCATCTTTGCCGCATGGGCAAAAATTACTCACCAGTCTTATGCCGATAAGATGTTGACTGTCGGGATGTGGACAGAGACGGCGATTTTCGCAGTGTATGCGGTCATTGAATGGGTCAAGCCCAAGTCCCATGACGAAGAACACCAGCCTGCTGCAGCCGCTGCCGGCAATCCTGCCCTGAAGTCTATGGACAAAATGCTGCAGGAGGCCGACATTTCACCGGTGAGCCTGAAAAAACTGGGCGAAGGTTTCCAGAAGCTGGGATCCACCGTGGGCAACATGACCGATATCGGTGATGTGGTGAAAAGCACTGGTGACTTCGGTGCAAAAACCAAAGAAGCGACTACCGCAATGGGGAGCATGGCTACTGCCTTCGCCAGCAGCGCCAATACCATGTCTTCCTTCAACAGCGCATCTGAAAGCGCCCGTGGCTTTCATGAGCAGGTGCAGGTACTCACTAAAAACCTGGGCTCCCTGAATACCATTTATGAACTGGAACTGAAGGAAAGCAACAACCACCTGAAGGCGCTCAACAGCTTCTACGGTAAAATGGCCGAAGCCAGCCAGAGCATGATGAGCAGTGTGGAAGACGCCAACAAGGCGAAAGACCAGATCGGGCTGCTCGCGAACAACTTGTCGAAGCTGAATTCCGTTTACGGAAATATGCTGAACGCAATGCAGGGCTCCAAATGATTCGCTAAAGCCTGATGCAATCCCGGACAATTTACACGGGTTTAACAAAGCATTCGGACTTATCGGATTAAATTGAACTATCCAAAGAAATCCATTTCAAAAACAAAAGTAAAATCGACATATTATGGCATTACCTGCAGAACCCAGGCAAAAGATGATCAACATCATGTACCTGGTTTTGACCGCCATTCTCGCCCTTAACGTTTCGGCAGAAATATTGAACGCGTTCAAGGTGGTAGACTCCAGTCTGCTCAAATCGAACGGCTCCATCGACAAATCGAACAACACCCTTTTTGAATCGCTGAAGTCAAAGTTGCAAAAAGCGGAGACCCGGGAAAAAGCGGAAATCTGGCAGCCCAAGGCACTCGCAGCTCAAAAGCTTTCCGACGACATGATCAAAATAATCGACGGCTACAAGGATGAACTGAAAAGAAATGCCGGCTACGATCCTGCCGCAGGAAAGAACGACTTTAAGGAAGACGATCTCGATGCGGCCACGCGTCTGTTTATCGAGCACAACGGAAAACCCGGCAAGGGAAAGGAATTTCTGGCACAGCTGGAAAAATACCAGAAAGACCTGCTCGCTATTTCTCCCGAAATCGCAAAGGAATTTTCCAACAAACTGCCGATGGACCTGAGCATTCCCCCGTCTAAAACAGGCAGCAACAATTCCTGGGAATACAGTTATTTCCATATGACGCCTACTATAGCATCCCTGACCATGCTAAGCAAATTCCAGAATGATATCAAAAACGCGGAAAACCAGGTGGTGACCTACTGTCACAACCAGATCGGCCAGGTAGAAGTGATTTACGATAAATTCGAGCCGCTTACCGGCGCAAATTCCACATACCTCATGCCCGGCCAGGAAATGGTAGTGACTGCAGGTGTGGGTGCGTTCAACTCTGCAGCAAAGCCCAACATCACCATCGGAGGATCCAATGTGCCCCTCAATGAAAAGGGAGTTGCCGAAAAGAAATTCAACGTTTCCGGAACCGGCAACCAGAAAGTTCACGTTGTGATCAACTATACTCGTCCGGACGGCAAACCCGACAAGCTGGAAAAAGATATCGAGTATACCGTTGGTGTACCCGGTGGTGCAGCCGTAATGCTCGACAAGATGAATGTGTTCTACATCGGTGTTCCGAATCCCGTGACCATTTCTTCAGGAAGCGGATGGGACAAGACCAGTGTGAGCATGACCGGCGGAACGATTTCCGGAAGCAATTCCAACCGAACCGTACAGGTGAGCACTCCGGGAACAGCGAAAATCAATGTGACGGCTGATGGAAAGACAAGTTCCTTCGACTTCAGGATCAAGCGTATCCCCGACCCTGTCATCAAGGTAGGCCCCAGCGGAGGCGGAAGGATGCAGGCCGTGGTTTTCCGGAACCAGAGTTTCGTACGTGCCGATCTGGAAAATTTCGACTTCGAAGCGAAATACAATGTTACAGGCGCTACCGTTTACTTTTCGATTCCCGGCGACAGGAATGTGAAGCAGGTGAATTTGACCAGCGGAAGCATGGCCCCTGCCGCACAGTATATGAGTCTGCTGGTACCGGGCTCTACCGTAACATTCGACAATATTTCCGTAGTTGGCCCCGATGGCCAGAAAAGAACAATCCAAAATCCTCCAGGATTCTCCCTATTCTAGAAACACTATAATTTAATCTTATGAAAAATTACCTGTTAAAAACATTGTTGCTGCTTCCGGCAATTTGTTTATTCAGTCTGGCGGCAGACGCCCAGAAAAAGCGTACTGCAACCAAAAGGCCCAGCACAGCCACCAAGAAAACAACCAAGGGTAAAACCCAAACCACCGTAGGTCAGGTGCAGATTGACTCTACCGCCACTGCAGCGCAGCAGCCTGCTGCCGCCGAGCCGGAAAAAGCCATGGACAGCCTGCCTTTGAAGAAGGTCAGGAAGTCGCTGCGTAAGGATGAGTCGGTCGACACACGGATGATCCGCGACCGCGATCCTCTTCCCTACGAGCATCTCAGGGCAGATGATGCCGTGTATCGTCACAAACTCTGGCGCGATATCGATACCCGCGAAAAAATCAATCTGCCCTTCCGTTATTCCGCCGATGAGGACAATGGTAACCAGCGGTTCATCTCCATCCTCTTCCAGGCCATACAGGACAGTGCCATTACGGTTTTCGACCCCATCGATGACCGTTTCACCACTCCCATGACCAAAAGTGAAATTGTGAAGCGCCTTGCCGGCGACCCCATTCAGGTTCCCATTTACGACTCAGCCGGTAATGTGAGCGGTTACAAAACCGAATCCAAAGACATCGTACTTGATTCCTTCTTCAAGTTCCGGATCAAAGAGGAAGTGGTATTTGATAAGGAGTCGTCCCGGCTGTTCTGGCGCATACTCGGTATTGCACCTTTGTTCAACAAGTATACTGCACAAACCAACCAGCTGGTAGGAGCCGATCAGGTAGCTTTTTGGGTATATTATCCCGATTTGCGCCCGACATTGGGTAGATACAAGGTTTACAACGGAAAGAACTACGGGCTCAACCAGAGCTGGGAGGAACTCTTTGAAAACCGAATGTTCAGTGGACGTATCGTTAAAAGCAGTGTGGACAATCCCTTCGATAAGTACATCGATGAAATTCCCGGCCTCAAGGGCAATGGCGTGTTCCAGTTGCTCGAGGGCGAACGCATCAAGGAGAAAATCTTCAATTACGAACTTGACCTGTGGAGTTACTGATATTCCAGAATTCAAATGGAAAGTCCCCCGGAATAACGGGGGACTTTTTTTTCCCTGTCCAAGCCCAAAGCTATTCTTCGGGAAAACTGCTGAATGCCTAATTTTGTCCCTTATGGAAAAAACACAGAATAATTTCAGCGCCCTGATAGCGCATTGCAAGGAATATGGCTACATCTTCCAGTCGAGTGAGTTATACGATGGCCTGAGCGCAGTTTATGATTACGGGCAAAACGGTGCCCAGTTGAAAAAAAACATCCGCGACCGGTGGTGGAAAAGCATGACCCAGTTGCACGACAATATCGTTGGTATCGACGCTGCCATATTCATGCACCCCACGACCTGGAAGGCCAGCGGCCATGTCGACAATTTCAGCGATCCGCTGATTGACAATAAGGACAGCAAGAAACGTTACCGGGTGGACCATCTGATTGAAGCCCACGCAGAAACGTTGAACGATGCAGATGCGCGGCAATTGCTTGCAGAAATGGACCAGTTGCTTGCCGCCGATGATCTGGAGGGTTTGAAAAAACTCATTGACGCCCGGCAGATGAAATGCCAGGTCAGCAAAACCTGCAATTGGACGCCTGTCCGTCAGTTCAACCTCATGTTCAGTACCGAGTTTGGGGCCGTATCCGCCGATAATCCGGAGGAAAATATGGTCTACCTCCGCCCGGAAACCGCTCAGGGCATTTTTGTGAATTTCCTAAATGTGCAAAAAACCGGTCGTATGAAGATACCCTTCGGCATTGCGCAGACGGGCAAGGCTTTTCGAAATGAGATCGTGGCACGTCAATTCATCTTCCGGATGCGGGAGTTCGAGCAGATGGAAATGCAGTTTTTTATTCGTCCGGGTACCCAGATGCAATGGTACAACTACTGGAAGGAGAACCGCAGAAAATGGCATGAAGAACTGGGAATTCCAGCCGCAAAACTGCGTTACCACGATCATGTGAAACTGGCGCACTATGCCGATGCCGCCCTGGATATCGAGTTTGAGTTTCCGTTTGGATGGAAAGAGCTGGAAGGTATTCACAGCCGAACCGATTACGATTTGAGCCAACACCAGCGTTATAGTAAAAAGAAAATACAGTACTTCGACAACGACCTCGACGAAGCCGGAAAACCCATCGGTAATTATACCCCCTTCGTAGTGGAAACCTCGGTAGGGCTCGATCGTCTTTTCCTTACGGTACTCAGCGTGGCTTATGCCGAAGAACAATGGACAAAAGAGGACGGTACATCCGACAGCCGTGTGGTATTGCGCATTCCACCCGCCATTGCGCCTACCAAACTTGCCATTTTGCCGCTGGTGAAAAAAGACGGATTGCCCGAAATTGCCCGGCAACTGCTGGAAGAATGCAAAGGAAGCTTTATGTGCTTCTATGAAGAGAAAGATGCCATCGGCAAACGCTACCGGCGTATGGATGCAATTGGAACACCTTTTTGCGTGACGATTGACCACCAGACCAAAGAGGACGCCTGTGTGACGCTTCGTTTCCGCGATACGATGTTGCAGGAAAGAATTCCTATGTCCGAAGTGCGTTCCAGGGTTCTGGCAGCCGTGTCCTGAGCAGCATCCTTTCAGAGAGGGGGAAAATCACTTTTTCTTCTGGGCGCCGAGAAATAGTTCAAGCGCACTTACCATGCTGGGCGCTTTGGGCTGTGGTGCTTTGATATCGAGCGAGAGGCCGGCGTCTTCGGCTGCTCTGAATGTGTTGGCGCCAAATACGCCTATTTTGGTGCCGTTCTGCTTGAAAGCGGGAAGGTTTTCCATAAGGCTTTTCACACCGCCGGGAGTGAAAAAACAAATGATGTCGAATTTTTTCGCCAGCACTTCTTTCACATCGTTGCTCATTATTTTGTACATCACGGGGGTGGCATATTCGCAATGATGCGCTTTCAGCCAGTTGGTTATCTCACTGTCGAATGATTGCGAGCAGGGATAGAGGAATTTCTCATTGTCCTTGTGCTTGTTGATGACATCAAACAGCGACTTGTTGGTACCGTCGGCGCTGTAAAAAACCTTGCGCTTCCTGTAGAGGATGAATTTCTGCAAGTAAAGGGCTACCGCTTCAGTGATACAGAAATACTTGGCATCCTGCGAAATATTGATCTTCAGCTCTTCACAGATGCGGAAGAAATGGTCGATGGCGTTCCTGCTGGTGAAAATGACTG
>JBIIDU010000126.1:0-7052 GCA_044238165.1 Ferruginibacter sp.
ACTGTTCCTCCGATCGATACATCGCCACCGACCTGTAATACGAACGAGGCATTCGGAGACGTGTTTACGGGCGTACGGGTGCTGAAATCGAAAATTCCGCCGGTTTGTATGAAATTACCTGAAATAGTGAGTGTGTCGGGATTATAGGCATTGTCGAATCCTGCAACACCCGGGGCGTTCCCAATGATGGTTCCGCCATTCTGTGTAAGTGCGTCGAAGCGCTGTTTATAGATCCCGGAACCGCCGGGAGAACTGAGTTCCACCGTACCTCCGTTTACTACAAGGTTTTTTACATAATAGTTGGAAGGGCTGGTTGCCAGCCTGATCGATTTGGTTCCGGTACTGATGATTACGAGGGAATCGTAATAACTGAATGACGCGGAGGGTAATACGATAGCGGAGGAGCCGCCCGCAGTTTGCTGGGGGCAGTTCCATCTTATTTCTCCTTCAAAGGTGGAGCCGGAGCTAAACTGGGGAACTGATCCAGTGGCTCCTTCCACATGTATGAGCGAGCCGTTTTTGAAATTGGCTTTTGGAATAAATCCTCCGTCCCGTTTGATGCCGAGTTCGCTGCCTGCTTCAAATACCGGGGTAATGGCGTTGGGTGTGAATTTGGCATTCAGCCCCGACAGGATAATCTTCCCGTTTACGGTGCATCTGCCGGTGCTGCCAAATGTGGTATTGGTCGGAACAAAATTGGCGGGGTTGCTGCTGTTGCCCTGGCCCTGGAGGTCAAGTATACCATTGATAGTGGAAATCGTAGAGAATTGCCCTCCGATTTCAAAGAGTTTTGTCCCGGTTCCTCCGATGTTCACCCTGCATCCTGTGTCGATATCGATGCTATAATAAAAGTAGAAATACGTATTGGCGTTGCCGGAAAGATTAACGGTGGCGTTGTTGATGACCCGGAGCCTGTTATAGGAAAAGTTCGGATTGGTCTGCACCACATCGGTAATACTGATAAACCCACCGGTTAGGCTGGCCAGTGAACCGTCGAAAATAATATCGGTGGTTGCGGCTACGGGCACCCCGTTATCCCAGTTGGCGGCATCGCTCCAGCTACCTCCTGTGCTGGGTCCCTGCCAAGTGGTTACGATTTGGGAAAAAGTACAAAAGCTGAGGGTCAACAGCGTGAGCATCAGAATGATTTTTTTCATGGCACAGCGGTTTGGATTGGAAGAGAAACCTGAAAAGTCCCAAACGGGTGATGTATCTGTTTCGGTTTATTGGAATCAAATCTCAGAATACTTAAACAAATATAGTATTTGATGACTTTAAACTTCCGGATCGGGACGGCTTTTTGTTAGCCATGCCTTTTCTTTTATTTGCAGGTTATCTTACTCCCATAAAAAAACCCCGGAAGATCCGGGGCTTATTATTGAATTCAGGTTTGCTATTAGTGTTTTACAGCTTCTTTTGCCTTATCTACAACTTTTTCAGCGCCTTCCTTTACTTTTTCGGCACCTTCTTTTACAGCAGCTGCACCCTCTTTTACCTTGGCGGCAGCGGAATCGGCAATCTTGTTCATAGAAGCGGCAGCGGAATCAACAGTTGCTTTGGCAGCCGAATCAACGGTAGCAGCAGCATTTGATACGGTGCTGTCTACAGCTTTTACTGCTTCTTCAGCAGGGGCTGTAGTTTCGGAACTGTTACAGGCTGAGAACATGCCAGCGATTGCCATTACGGCGAGTAGTTTTTTCATGGTTAGAAATTTTTTGATTTTTTAAAAGTTGCGCAAATATATTTTTGTTTTGCGAATCATCAAATTTTTTTTATAAATCCCGCTTGTGGTTTGCTTGTTGCCCCCAATGGTCACAAACGGCATGAAAAGCCGGTGCTTCAGGCTTCTATCAGTTCAATCGCATTCTGAACAGCGGCGACCGAGGGTTTTTCTCCGCTCAGCATCTGGGCAATTGTATTGACCCGTTCTTCCCGGTCGAGCAGTTTGATCGAGGTGCTCACTTGCCCTTTTTTTTCCTGTTTGTGCACATGATAATGAGCGTCGGCCTTTGCCGCAATCTGGGGCTGGTGGGTGATGGCAATCATCTGGTGCCTGCGGCTGACATCTTTCATGATGATGCCCACCTGCCTTGCCGCTTCACCGCCGATGCCGGCATCAATTTCGTCAAAAATCAGCGTGGGCAGACTCAGCCGTCCTGCAACAAGCGATTTGATGCAAAGCATCAGCCGGCTCAGTTCGCCTCCGCTTGCCACCTTGTCAAGCGTTTCAAAGCGCCCCGATTTGTTGGCATCAAATAAAAACCGGACTTCATCGACCCCGGTACTGTTCAGGGTCGTCCCGGTTACTTCTATGCGAAGACGTGCCGCGGGCATGCCGATCAGATTCAGGAGCCGGGTTACATCTTCCGCCAGCGGCCCGGCACTCTTGTTTCTGCCGGAGCTCAGGTTATCTGCTGCCTCCATGCAACTTTGCCTAAGGGTTTCTGTTGCTTTTTCCGCCTTTGCGATTGCATCGTCGATGTTGGCCCTTAACCCCGCCTTGGCTTTGAGTTCTAATTGCAGGGCAAGTAATTCTGCTGTGGATGTAACCTGATGTTTTTTGAGCAGCCGGTATCCCTGGTCGAGCCGGAGTGAGAGGCGTTCAATTTTTTCCTGGTCGGTTCGCAGGGCACCGGCGGCATTTTCAATTTCTCCGGCTATGTCGTCCAGCTCGATTTCAACACTTTTTAGCCGCCCGGCAATCTCCTTCATCGGTGCGTAAAACCTTTCCAGCGACAGGATCCTGTTCTGGATTTGCCGGATGCGCTTGCACAAAGGCGCATCTCCTTCATTCAGCTCATGCTGTGCGAAGGCCAGTTCCTTCCTTACGTCTTCGGCATGGGTAAGCAGTTTCAGTTCTTCGCCAATGCTTTCCAGTTCCTGGTCCTTTAACGAAAGCTCTTCCAGTTCGTCCAGCAAAAACTGATGGTAATCTGCCGTTTCTTCAATGGTCTTTTTTTGTTTCAGTAAATGCTGCAGATCGGTTTCCCGTTCCTTATATTGCCCAAAGAGTACTCCGAAGTCCTTTACGGCTTTGCTATTCCCGGCCATGGCATCTGTGACGTCGAGCTGAAACTGTGCGGTAGCGAGTTCGAGCGTATCGAACTGCTGGTGCAGGTCTACAAGGAGCTTGCCCAGATACTTGAGTTGTGGTAATGTGACCGGCGTGTCGTTGACAAAGGCCCTGGATTTCCCGGTTCCGGCAATTTCCCTTCTGATGGTGAGCACATCCTCACGGTCAAGGTCGTGCTCCTCCAGAAAAAGGCTTGCCGCCGCATTGTTTTGGGCTGAAAAAACGGCTTCAACGAAGCATTTTTTGGATTTTTCCCTGAGTACGGAAGTGTCGGCCCTATCGCCCAGAACAAGGCCCAGCGCATTCATCAGGATGCTTTTTCCTGCTCCTGTTTCTCCGGTTATGATGTTCAGCCCGTTTGTGAAGCTTACACCGAGCTGATCAATGATTGCAAAGTTTGATATTTCTATTCTGAGCAGCATGGTCGCTTAAATTCCGGGGTAATTCCGCGGGCTATTTGCCGAACTCCTGTGCGAAAAAATTTTCCGGAAATGGACTCCCTATGGAACTTGTGCCGTATTCCCGCGAAAAAAAAACACTTCATATAGAAGTGCTTGATAAATTTTTCCGTGCCTTGGTTTATTTGACAACCACCTTGTCGTTGAGATCGCTGTCCACCAGAATCCGTCCGCAGTTTTCGCAAACGATGATTTTTTTCCTGAGTTTTATTTCACTTTGTTTTTGCGGCGGTATCGCATGGAAACAACCTCCGCAGCTGTCGCGCTCTACGGCAACAACCGCGAGCCCGTTCCGGTAGTTTTTGCGGATCCTGTCGTAGCTGCTCACCAGCCTTTCGTCCACCTGGGCTTTTGCCTCGACGGACAATTTATTGTAGTGGGTTTCTTCTTTTTCCGTCTCTTTGATGATTTTCTCCAGTTCTGTTTTTTTGCCGGCGAGGTGCTGCTCTTTGGTGCTGACGGCCTTTTTAGCCGTATCAAGCTGCTTGGCTTTTTCGGCTATTTCGTCGGTGGCATCCTTGATATGCTTTTCACAGAGCTTGATTTCAAGCGTCTGCATCTCGATCTCCTTATTGATGGCTTCGTATTCGCGGTTGTTCTTCACATTGTCACTTTGCTTCTCGTATTTTTTCACGAGGGCTTCCGCTTCGACGATGGCCTCTTTCTTCTGGGCAATGAATTCCTGCATGCCGTTGATTTCTTCTTCCACACGGACCTGACGGGCATGCAAGCCCTCAATTTCATCTTCAAGGTCTTTTACTTCAATCGGAAGCTCTCCTTTTAGGATTTGAATTTCATCAAGTTTGCAGTCAATCTTCTGGAGCCGGACCAGGGAGGACAGCTTTTCCTCTACGGAGAAATCTTTAACTGAAGCCATTGAAGGTTGGGTTTTCTGGTGAACAGGTCCGGCATTTCTGAGGTATCTGAGGCATTCGGGGCGGGGGACGTGCATCCGATCAACACCGACTAGGCCACAAAATAACGAACCGGATTTGTGTTCACTGTTGTTTTAAGGAACGCAAAAGTAGGGAAATTTCGCTTTAAAATGTCAAAGAGCAAATCAACGGTATATTGTTCACTCTCGAAATGCCCGATATCCGCCAGCAGCAACCGGTTGTCGGCCTCAAAAAACTCATGGTATTTAAGATCTGCAGTGACAAAGGCATCGGCGCTTCTTTGTTTGGCAGCCGACGTGAGCGGGGCACCTGCTCCTCCACATACGGCCACCCGATGAACCTGCCTGTTGTCGACCGGTGAATGCCGGATGACACGCTGGTTGAAGGCCCCGGCCAGAAATTCCAGAAAAGCCTGCTGGCCCATTGGTTTTGGGAGGCTTCCGAGGATACCGCTGCCAAAAAAGGACTGGCTGTTTTTTAACTGCTGAAAGTGATAGGCCACCTCCTCGTAGGGATGGGCGGCTTTCAGCACCTGAAACACTTCTTCCTGCAGATGGACGGGCAATGTGAGCTCGATGCGGTCTTCCGGCTCAAGGTGCCTTTTACCCTTTTCGCCGATGAAGGGTTGGGCCTCTTCACCCGGAAGGAAAGTGCCTGTGCCGCAAACCTTAAAGCTGCATTCCCGGTATCGGCCTATTTGTCCGGCTCCTGCGGCGAAAAGAGCGTCCAGCACCCCGGCAGTGTTCGCTGTAGGGCAGTAAGTTACCAGTTTGACGAGTTGCTCTCTTCGGGGCATGAGGACTTCCCGTCCGGTGAGGCCCAGTTTTTCGGCAATCTGGTGGTTTACTCCATCGAGCACATTGTCGAGGTTGGTATGGATGGCATAGAGTGCCAGATTATTTTTTAGGGCCGCAATCAGGGTTCTTTCCACCTGATTTTTCCCGGTTATCCGTTTTAGGGGCGTGAAAATGACGGGGTGGTGGGCGATGATCATATTGCAACCGGCGGCAATTGCTTCCTTGATGACCTCTTCAGTACAGTCAAGGCAGATCAATGCGCCCGTGCATTCCCAGTCGGGGTTGCCGGTGAGCAAACCTGAATTGTCGTATGACTCCTGCAATTGGAGCGGGGCCGTTTTTTCCAGCAATTTGGTGATGTCGCCGATTTTCATTGATATGGGTGGTTGGGTTGATAAGCCATTCTGATCAAAAAGGTCTGAACACCTGCCGTTTGCGGGTTCTTAGGGAGTTTCCCCGGAACAAAAATCAGCGATGGGGTCCTGCAAATTAAGGAATAAGCAGGCAAGGTGCCCGGATTCCAAAAGGTGGCCGTGGTAAATTTTAATTGGGCTTACAACAATGAAAGATTTTCCATTTCGTTATTCATGGGTATTACTGGCGCAGATGATGTGTTTTTTCAACTGAAACAATAATTCCGGTGTCCAATCGAAAAAGAAATATTAATTTCATTTTTCCAAACTTGGAAACCATGCCCGCGTTTTTGTTCCGCAGCCGTTTTGTCATCGCATTGATTTTCGCTTTGTTGCTGCTTTTTTCTCAAAGTTGCAAGAAGGCTGTGGAAGATATCAAAGTATCCGCGCTGCAAACCTATTTTGAGCAGGAGATCCTCAACCGCACTTACATTGTAGAAAACGCATCTGATAACGGAACCGATAAGACTGCTGATTTCAGCGGATATTATTTCGTCCTCACCAAAACAAATTCCTACATCGACGGCCCGATGATCGGTTACAGGAACAACGACACCATTCGGGGAACCTGGACATCCAGCGACGATTACGGATTCCTGCTCATCAATCTTCAAACCCCCGCGCCGCCACCGTCTTTCTCCTTCATCAACCGGAAATGGCGCTTCGTCCGCAAAGATATCCCGGTGATGCAACTGGCACCCTGGGGCACCACCGATGCCAAAGTGCTGAACATGCGCCGGCTCTAGTTTCATCCGGGTTTTCAACCTGCTGAAGAATTAGATATATCTGAAAGAGGACTCCCTGCACAATTTTATGGCAATTTTTGAGTTATACGTTCAGGCAAATTCCGTTTGCCCGATCCATTCAAAACAAAAGCCAGACACCTATGACAGCCAAGCTGCTTTCAAGGGGATATTGTGTATTGCTCATTTCCCTGTTTTCCCTTTCGGTAAATGCCCAGTTACAGGCTGGTTTCGGCGCAAGCCCTGCCAGTGGATGTTCTCCGCTTGTGGTGAATTTTACCGATTCCAGTACAGGTGGTCCCAATTCCTGGTACTGGGATCTGGGAAACGGAACCATATCTCTTCTTCCAAATCCTTCTGTTACTTATTTCCAGCCCGGCCAATACACAGTAAAACTGGTGGTGCGGAATGCTTCCGGAGCCGATTCGCTCACCCGGGTGAACTTTATCACGGTCCATGCCAAGCCGGTAGTGGATTTTTCCGCATCGGCGGTTACCGGTTGCTATCCCTTGCCCGTACAGTTCAGTGACCAAACGGTTCCGGGTTCCGGAAGTTCCGTATTCTGGCAGTGGGATTTCGGCGACGGTACCACAGCACAACTTCAGAATCCGCAGCATACCTACAACGCAAGCGGGGTGTATAATGTCACGCTACAGGTGCGCAATAGTGAGG
>JBIIDU010000127.1:0-7019 GCA_044238165.1 Ferruginibacter sp.
CGGGTCTATTGACAGCTCGGCACATCCTGTTTTATCGTTCACAAAAAGAACATTCGTCCAGGTTTGCCCCCCGTTGGTTGATTTGTAGATGCCTCTTTGCGCCGAATTGCTGTAAAGCGCCCCTTGAGCAGCGACATACACGATATCGGGGTTGGACGGGTGCACGGCAATCCTTGCGATATGTTGTGTCAGTTCCAGTCCGCAATGTTTCCAGGTTTTACCTGCATCGGTGCTTTTATAAACGCCGTCGCCGTGATGTGTCATCACTCCGCGCACCGCATGCTCGCCCATTCCCACATAAACCACGTTGGCATCACCGGGAGCTACAGTCACCGCTCCCACCGAGCCGGTTTTGAAAAAGCCGTCCGATATATTGATCCAGGAAATACCCATGTCGGAAGTTTTCCAAAGACCGCCACCCGTGATGCCCGAGTAGTAGGTGGTTGGATCGTTAATGACTCCACAGGCCGCAACGGAACGGCCGCCGCGGTAGGGGCCGATACACCGCCATTTCAGCGGCTTATACCATTCGTTCACATTGAGCGGCTGTTCGGCTGATTTTTTCTGGCCATAAGCACAAAGGGAGATACATCCCAGAAAGAGGGTCAGGCTGTAGAGGCGGAGCATATGAAATGATTTGTCGGAAAAGTACAGAAATTTTCCTGCAGTGGAACAAAATAGCCGTGCAGTCTTTTATTTCGGGCCTCTGCTCTTCAACGGCCTTGAGAAGAGACGAAAAACGACGATTGGCTGTATAGGATAGTCTGCTGTCGGGACGTTCTCAAGTTATGCCCATTTTGGATGCTTCACACTATCTTTACGAAGAGGGAATCAATATATGAAAAAAATCCTCCGCGGGCTTCTGGTGACCTTGCTGCTGTTGCTTTCTCTTTTCCTTGCGGCATATTTTTACATCGGCGCCCGGGCCGAAAAAATACTGGCTGAACTGGTGGAGCGGGAAACCGGCGGAAAACTGAAAACAGACATCGACAAGGTACGCTTCAACTGGAAGCAGAAGAATCTTACCCTTACCGGTTCACGTTTCTATTCGGCCGATACAATCAGCGAACCAACCACCTACGACATACAGGTACAAAAACTCGTGCTTGAACTCTCGGCGTTGCGTCCCCTGCTGTTCGAACGCCGGCTTTTGTTTGATACCATCTCCTGCACGCGGCCAAGCATCCTTGTCACCAAAAGAAAGGAGCACGTCCGTGAAAAATTTGTGCTCACCTCCGAGATGAACAAAGTGTACCGTGGGCTAAGCAAGATCGTCAACAATCTGAACGTACGTTATTGTGTTGTTGATTCCGGAAGTTTTTCGCTGGTGAACCGGGTGCAACCCGCCCAACTGCCGGTTACGGTGACCGATTTTTATCTGCGTATCGATAACCTCAGGCAGGATGCCGATTCCACTGTGGAGAAGCGCTCGCTTTTCACCGACCGGATCAAATTTTATTCTTCCCGGCAGGACATCCTGTTCCCCGACGGCAGGCATCGGTTGCGCTACAAAAACTTTCGCATCAATTCTGCCAAAAGATATATCGAGATTGACAGTTGTTATTTTTCCCGTAAAACCGATGCCGCGGCTTCAAACGGGCTCGAGGTGTTTGTTGATACGTTGCGCCTTACCGGTGTGGATTTTTACGGGCTCACTTCCTCGGGACTCATCAGTGCCGACAGCGCACTTTGCATCAATTCCCGCATAAACTTCAACACGCGGCTGCATCCGGGAGTTGGCCGTTCGGTCACTTTGCCCGGCCGCATGGACCGCGATTCTGCGGCGCAGCTGGTAAAGCAACTGCTGGGCGATATTCGTATCGGATATCTCGGATTGCTGAATGCAGGATTGGAATTGAGAACTGAATCCAATGGTAAAGCGAATTCCTATTCAACCCGGCGCAGTGATTTCATTATGGAAGACATCGCCATCATCAACAGTCCCGATAGTCCGCTCATAATCGGCAGTTTTCGCTTCGGCATTCAGGGCTACCGGGCATATGATGCCGACAGCATGTACGCGGTACGTTTCGACAAGATCAGTTTTGCGAACAGCGATGTGCAGGTCGACGGTTTTTCCATTTTGCCTACTTCCCGAAATCTGGCTTTCACCGACCGGAAAGCCATCACCATGCAGGCGCTTCGGCTGGATGGTATGGAATGGCCGGAGTTGCTGCTCAACCGGAAGCTAGCCGCCGCTTCCATCACATTGATTCGCCCCGATTTGCGCATCCACGCCCCCGGCGTTGGCCCCGATGAGCGGAAAGGGCCCATTCAGATTTTTTCCGTGTTCCGGAAGTTGTCGCAGCAACTTGACGTGCGCACACTGAAAATACGCGACGCCTCCATTGATTATGTGCTCGCAGCACAGCAACACCTGCAACTCGAAAAGGTGAATCTGGCCATCGGGCTGGGGCAAATGCTCCGTTCCGGAAATCGGGAGGAGCTGCTGCGCACTCTCTCCGGTATTGCTTTTGCATCCGGAACTTTTCAAACAAAGGGGAACACCCTGAAAATCAGCGACGGCCTGCTGGATATCCGAAACCGCTCCATGCATGCTGCCGGACTCCACCTGTCCGATGGCAGGAATGTGTTGCAGGGCAGCATGAAGAACGTGGAAGTGGAGAAGATAGCCGTATCGGAACTGTCGGGAATATCCGCATCCGCCTTTCGGTGGGAGCGTGCGGATTTGTTGCTTCGTCCTGCGGCAGGCGGTTTGAAGGATAAAGTTGAAGGCACAACATCCCATCATTCGCCATCCGTTTCTTTCGGCAGCCTTTCCGGTAAAAAAACGACGGTTGCCGTGAAATCCTCCACACTCGACCTGCGTCTTATTGTCGATCATATTCAGTCCGGCAACATCCAATTACTTCCGGGCCGAAAGCCCTTGGTGGAAGAGCTGCAGCTTGAAGGGCGCTCACTTGATTTCAAAAAAGGGAAGGGAGTTGGTCTCACCGCTGAAAGTTTTTCCCTGCATGACGGAAAACCTTCCTGCCTGGAGGCCGTGACATTTTTTTCGGGTGAGGGTAAAACTTCAATCTCCCTCAATGTGCCCGAATACAGTTTTGTTCCTCGACTTTCATCCATAATGAACGGGGAAAATGTTTTCGGAGACATGATGCTCCAGAGCCCCCGTGTCAGCATCTCCGTAAGGGATACGGGCAGTATGCCTGCAACCGGGAAGGCGGTTAGCGGACGGCTGCCCGTGCTGCAGATCAACAGCCTCCGCATAAAAGATCCGGTTTTTGTACGGTTGCCCGGTGAATTCAGCAGGGTGCTTACTTCGGACAGTGTGAAAACCGACTGGATGTTTCAGGATATCCGCTCCGACGGTGACAACATTACCCTGGGGAAGGGTCAGTTTTCGGCAAGCGGCATAGGACTCAGCACAGACAAGCTGTCTGTACAAATACCCGCCGGCGGTATGTTTTCTGCCGAATGTCGTTCTGTTGTTTTTACCCCGTCACGAGTGAACCGTCAGTCTTCCTGGTCGGGAGTTCTTTCCCTGCTGACACTGCCCCAAAGCCAACTCGTACTTGCCCGCGAAGACCGAGGCAATACGGTATTGGATTTGAAGGGAGTGCGCATCAGCGAGCTGCAGATGAACAATACGAAAAAATTTCCAGCCGGAGATTGGCTGGCAGGAAACCCGCTGCTCAAACTGGAGGTTGAGCGGGTTACCGCCATAAATGAAAAAGTGCAGCTGGATTGTTCGGGATTGGCTTATCGGAACGGGGCAGCGGAGTTGCGTATGGACTCGCTTTCTGTGATACCGCGAATCGACCGCGATTCGTTCAACCGGTCGGCCAAATACCAGAACGACTACATGGTCTTCAGAACAGGGGAGGTGACGGCAGGCGGTATTGCCGCAGGCAAATGGTCGGGCGATTCGGTTTACCGGATCCGCAGTCTCGCTCTTCAGCAGCCCCGGTTGCATGTGTACAAAGACAAGCGGCTTCCTTTCAACAGCGGAGTGCACAAGCCGCTTCCCACCGATCTGCTGCAACAAATCCGGATGCCGTTCCGTATTGACAGCATCCGGCTCCATGATGCCGATATCACCTATGAGGAGTTGAATGATAAGACCTTGATGAACGGCAGCGTACGCTTCAGCGGGGTGAATGCCAATTTGGAGAATATTGCCAGTACCGGACATCTTTCCGGCGACAGCCTGCGTCTTTATGCTGCTGCGCGCCTGCTCGATTCAATTCCCCTCAGGATTCGCTTTATTGAAGCATATCGGGACCCCCTTCATGGCTTCAGGTTTGCCTTCCGCATGAGCCCTTTCGATATGCGGTTGCTCAATCCGGTTCTTGTGCCTTTGGTTTCCGCCAAAATCAGGAAGGGGGTGCTGGATACGATGCGGGTGAATGCCATCGGCAGGGAATACCTGTCCCATGGAAAAATGAAAATGTATTATCGGGGACTCAGGGCCCTGTATCTTGACAATGGTGATGAAAACGCCCACACACTGAAAACCCGGCTCATCACTTTTCTGGCCAATACCATCTTGCTCCGTACAAACAACCGGAGCGGATATGGGCAGGTATATGTGCGGCGCAAGCAGGACCGAAGCATTTTCAATTACTGGCTGAAAATCATTCTAAGCGGTGTGGTCTCCAGTACAGGGGCGAGTTCCAACAAGAAAATGGAGCGAAAATACCTGCAGTCCCTCAAAAAACTCAACCTTCCCGAAATACCGGAAACTCAGCTCTAGTCATATTCCGGAGCTATGGGGCTGAATTGGAATTTTGTCTTCATATTTTTTCTACAATGCCCCCGATTTACGGCCATAGTCCGTATTCTTTGTCTGGCAGCTTGCTTTTCAATGCTCATTGTTCGCTGGGTTCGATAGGGTCGTACACCCCGCTGATGCAGTAATAACCGAAAATCATAAGACCTGCTGCAATCGGGGTGAACACAAGTATGATGATTGCCCAGGGTATGGGATTGTTGATGTCGCGGGTACCCGTTTCATTGATGTTCTCCATTGCCCCGTAAACCAGCAGGCAAACCATGACCGGTGCGATGAGCAGCCAGAGCCATCCCAGTCCTCTTTTTATTTTTTTAAGCATTGTCGTTCGGGTTTGAATAGGCTTGTTGTCCGATTGTCTTTTTTTTGCCGGGCCGCTCCGGGAGGTAAAAAGCGCCAATCACAAAACATAATGCCGCCACTCCAATCGGATACCAGAGCCCTACGAGCGGGTCGTTGGTGAAACTTGCCGAAAGCAGGGTGGCGATAAACGGTACGAGTCCCCCGAAAATGCCGTTGCCGATGTGATAAGGCAGGCTCATGGAAGTGTACCGTATTTTGGTGGGGAACAGCTCCACAAGAAAAGCGGCGATGGGGCCGTAGACCATTGTCACCATAAAAATCATCGTCCATACCAGGAAAATGAATTTAAGCATGGTGCTTCTGTTGAGCACCTTGTCGGAATAACTTATTTTCCGGTGAGGCCTGTCGTTCTCCGTGATGTTCGGTTTTCGTGTGATCGTATCTGCAAGGGTCTGTGTATACCCCCTCCCGTCCGCATGCAGGAAAACGGTGGTTGTCAGTTGTACGGAATCGCTTCCTGCCTGCACCACCCGCACGGTTTCCTTTGTATTGCTGAAGCCTTCCGTCGGCCAGTTGCTCACATCGGCATCCCGGAGCAGGGTGCTGAAAATCGGCCGGTAAAGCAAAACACCCAATAGCATTCCGGCAAGCATGATCCATTTTCTTCCGAACCGGTCGCTTAGCGCTCCGAATACCAGGAAGAAGGGAGTGGCCAGGGAGATGGCCCAGAGCAGGATACTCCGGTTTTGTACGAATTCCAGTTTCACGGTGTTCTCCAGAAAGGACTGGGCATAAAACTGTCCGGTATACCAGATTACGCCTTGGCCCATGACCGCACCGAACAGGGCCAGCAATACCATCCTGAAGTTTTCCTTTTTACCGAAACTTTCTTTGAGGGGGTTCACCGATACTTTTCCCTCTCGTTTGAGTTGGGAAAAAAGCGGCGATTCATGCATGTTCAGCCGGATATAGACCGAAATGCCGATGAGGAAAATCGAAAGCCAGAAGGGATAGCGCCAGCCGCCCCATTCGGCGGTGAACGATGCTTCCGGCATGCTTTTTTTTACCAGCATGATTACGCCAAGCGCCACAAAAAGACCGAGCGTAGCCGTTGTCTGTATCCAGGCTGTATAATATCCGCGTCTGTTTTCAGGGGCGTGCTCGGCCACATAGGTTGCGGCACCGCCGTACTCACCGCCAAGCGCAAGCCCCTGGATAAGGCGTAGCAACAACACGAGCAGCGGGGCGGCAATTCCGATGCTTTTGTAGCCCGGAACCCAGCCAATCAGGAAAGTGGCGCCGCCCATCAGAACGAGTGTGAGCAAGAACGTCGATTTCCGCCCAATGAGGTCGCCCAATCTGCCGAACACGATGGCACCAAAAGGCCTTACGATAAATCCCGCCGCGAACACGGCCAGCGTGCTGAGCAGGGCAGCTGTTTCATTGCCTTCCGGAAAAAACTGCTGTGAAATGGTTTTGGCCAGCATGCCAAAAATGTAAAAGTCATACCACTCAATGAGCGTACCCAGCGAAGAGGAGAAAATGACTTTGCGGATATGCTGCGGAACCTGTTTGCTCATGGTTGAAGCGGAAAACATCGGATTAAGATGTCTTCCCGTTTATCGTGGAAGGTACATAATTTACTAAACCCAAGGTGGTCGGTTCCAGTGCTCAATGGACTTTTTTGTATGAATGGAAAGTTTAGGTGCTTCTGTTTCCCTTCGGTTCCCGGGCCGTTTTCATCGACTCACTTCACAGCCGGGTTTTCACAACAGGCCCTGCAGCTCGGCCTTGTTACCCGGCGTTTAAGGAGCAGAGGCTGCATCTATTGTTTGTCAGAATCTCGGATTACGGGGATTAAAGGGTTGCGCGGATTTTTGTCATGAAATGAATTTCAGGCGCAGGTCTCCCGACCTGTGTCTCACCGTCGCTTTTATTTTTAAATAAATCAAGTAAGGAAGTC
>JBIIDU010000012.1:0-23268 GCA_044238165.1 Ferruginibacter sp.
GAAACCGTCTCGGAAAAAAAAGAGTACCGCGAACTCAACCCGGAATGGCAATTGCTTTGGGACGAAAAAACCAGGTGGTCGAGGCCGGATGATTCGGATGCCGAGGCCTTTTACCCGCAACGGGCAGGCGTCATGGCGGAGTTTGCCAAAGTGATATGCATCTGCATCGGTTTCTTCCACAGACATAACGGCGAAACCCATTTCAGGGTAAAAGCCATTGCCGCCAACGACGAAAAAACAGTATTGCAGCAGTTCATCGATACGGTAGCCCAGTTCGGAAGCCGTCAGAAAAAATGGCGCTTCGCCGGACACAACATCAGGGAGTTTGACATTCCCTTCCTTTGCAGAAGAATGCTGATCAACTCCATCGCCCTGCCATCATTCCTTGACTTCCAGAATTTGAAACCCTGGGAGAACAATCTGGTCGACACTTTTCAATTATGGCGGTTCGGCGACTACAAACAATTCACTTCCCTAAAACTGCTGGCGGCCGCCCTAGGGGTTCCCTCTCCCAAAGACGATATCGACGGAAGCCAGGTGGGACAAGTGTACTGGGAGGAAGGAAATCTGGAAAGGATCGCACTTTATTGCCGGAAAGATGTGGCTACTGTAGCGAATATCCTGCTTCGGTTCAGGAACGAGTCTCTGCTGGAAACACAGCGACTGGTCTTTGTCTAATAAGCTTATAACCTGCACGGGAACGTGACCTGGCAACATTCCTTTTGGAGTTCAATTTCCCGCAAAGGAAAGCGGGGGAGCGGACACCGATTTGTTGAGTAAATAAGACCACGCCGATAAAAATAAATTTACAAAAAGGGTTTTTTCATTTAATTGTTGTAATTTAATTTTTTGTGTTAAACCTATTGTTTGTTTGCGCCTAAAGCCTGTACCACCCTCCAGGGAATACCGATAAATTCATATTTAATCACCATTAATAATTGATTGCTATGCTCATCAGAAAATTTACCCGCTTTGGTCTGTTTTGTTTATGCATGCACGTCATCCAAAGTGCGCTGAATCCTGCTCTTGCGCAAACCAGTGTGACTTACAACATGCAAACCGGAAATTTCAATGTGCTCAATACAGAAAAAAACAACAATCCGCCCTATGCAGGAACGTATAATAATGGAGCTAGTGAAATGGCACAATATGCCAACTCCGGCAGTTTCGGCAACACGCCGGGTGCCGCGGCATTCCAAACATTCACAACCACAGGAAACGGAAACACGGGAACAGCCCGCACCCTCCGTCCGGGCGACCGCTTCACCATCACGGTTTACACCGGTTCCAATCCTTCTGGCGGAGGCCGGATTGGTATTTCGTTCCGGAACACCACCACCGTATCCAACTTTTTCAGTTCTACGGACGCCAATACGGTAGCCCGTTTTCAGATTGAAAACACGGGCGGCTGGAAAATCTATCATGGAGCAGGCAACACGGAAAACACCGGAGCCACTTCGGGATCGGATCGCACCCTGAGCATTGAAATCACCTCCTCCAATACGTTCAACGCCACTATCGGCGGCACCTCCTATTACGACCTGAGTTTTGCCGCCACAGGTCCCATCGCCCAGTTCTGTATTTACACGTTCGGCGACAGCAATCCCGATGCCTATTGGAAAACCGGCAGCCTGAGTAATTTCGGACACAGCGCCGGAGACGGCCTTCGGTTCGGATACGATATGAGCTCAGGAACGCGCACTATTTCGGGGAATATCACCGATGGCGCCAATACGAACAACGCCTCCATAGCGTTGGCCAACAGGGTGCTGTGCGGAAGCTTTGGAACCATCAATTTTTCAGGTACCGGATCCAGCTATACCGGTGCAACCACCGTAAATGCAGGAGCACGCATGGAACTGCAAAGTGCACAGGCCCTCGGCAACACCTCCGGTGTTACTGTAACAGCGAACGGAGCAATTTCCCTGTTCAATGCCACGGGCATTTCCTATAACAGCTATCTAACCACAATCAATGGTCAGGGACAGGGCGGATCCAATGGTGCCTTCCGCAGCACCGGAGGCAACAATACCTGGCCAGGAGCAGTCACACTTGGCTCAGCATCCCGCATAAACGCCGATGCCAGCGGAGCAGCCGGCTCTCTTACCCTCAGTGGGTCTGTGTCGCTGGGCAGCAATACACTGTCTGTCGGAGGAAGTGCTTCTGGAGTAACCATTTCAGGGAAAATCACGGGTACGGGCAGCCTGGTAAAAGACGGCAACAATACCCTTACCCTGTCCAATACTACTAATGATTATACAGGAGGTACCGCCATCAACGAAGGTGTGGTGAGTGTTTCAGACAATGCCATGCTAGGAAGCGGAAACCTCACATTGGGAAGCGGAACAAACAATGCACGACTCAATATCACATCAAGCACTACCCGAAGCCAGGGCATTGCTGTCGCCGACGGTTCTACCGGCGGAGCTATCGATGTTGCATCGGGACAGACCCTGACCTTCAGCGGCGCCCTTACTCAGGGGGGCGGCACCAACAATGCCACCAAGTTCGGAAAGTCGGGTGCCGGCACCCTCAATGTATCAAATGCCAGCACCGGATATGTGGGACAGATCCAGATTGGCGAGGGAACGGTCATCGTGCAAAACAACAATGGTCTTGGAAACAATACCACCACCGCCAACCGCGGCATCGACCTCGGACTGAATGTGGGCGATGTGTCGCAACCCAACAATGTTGTGTTGCAAGCCACCAACGGCATCACCGTTCCACAGTCCATCTATGTGTCTTCCAACCAGGGAGGCGCCAGCCGCACCATCAGCCTCAACGGCAGCGGTTCGGCCAGTTTTTCGGCTGAGATATACACCGACGGCGATCTCACCCTGTCGGGTGGTTCCGGCACACTCACCATGAGCGGGAACATCATCAGCCCGGTGAATAACCGCGGAATCAATATATCCGGTGGCATTGTTGTGCTGGGTGGTGCAAACACCTATTCCGGAAATACCACCATCAGCGGAGGTACACTGCGGCTTGGTGCTGCGAATACCATCGCCAACACTTCCAACATCGTATTAAGTGGCGGCACGCTGAGCAGCAACGGCAATTCCGACATTATAGGCACCCTGAACCTGACGGCATCCACCGCTTCAACCATCGCGCTGACTTCAGCCAACCATAGCCTTACCTTCGCCAACAGCAGTGCCCTTTCTCCCTGGGGTGCCGGTGCCACCCTAACCATTACCGGATGGAACGGCACAGCAGGTGTGTCCAACACGGGCGGGCCCAGGATATTCGTAGGCGTCGGCGGACTTACTTCGGCTCAACTGGCCAAAATTTCTTTTACCGGGTATGCGGGTACAGCAGTGATACTCGCTTCAACGGGCGAGCTCGTTCCTCCCGCAGTTCCGCAGGGTTCATTGAGCGCCAACGGCCCCTTCTGCAATTCGGGAGCCGGCCAACTGACCTGGACAGCTTCTTCGGGAACAGGACCTTACACCTTAGTATACAATGACGGAACCGCCAACCGTACCGAAACCAATGTGGTAAGCGGCACGCCATTCAATACATTCACTACGCCCGTGACCAACACCACGACCTATACACTTGTATCGGTCACTGATGCCAATACTGTTTCCAGAAACTCAGGGTTCACGGGCGCAGCTGCTACCATCACCCTGACGGAAAACGTTTTCACGGGCAACGGCAACTGGACGGATGGCAACAATTGGTCGTGCGGTGTAGCACCTGCTGCAGGAGATGTATTCAGCATCGGTGCAGGCAAGAGTGCGGTACTGAACACCAACCTCAATGTGTCGGGAACGTTCACCCTCGACGCCACCAGCACCCTTACCATCAATCCGGGCAGGGAACTGGCTGTGGCTTTAGGCGGCACAGTAAATATCAATGGTGCTTCGGTAACGCTCAAGTCGGATGCAAGCGGAACAGCTGCTATCGGCAAAATCATCGGTACGCTCAGCGGGGCCACCAATGTGACCGTAGAGCGTTATATTCCGGTGTTCAACAGCAGTTTCAGCCCCTCGCATATCAAGGCCTGGCGCCTGCTTGCCGTTCCGACCTATACCAGCGGTTCGGGCGGACAAACCATCCGTCAGGCATGGCAGGAGAATGGTGTCAACAACAACGGGTATGGAGTTCTGCTTGGCTTCCCCAGCTCGAACTTTGCCGCTCTTGGCTATGACCGCTGGACCAGCCCCGCAACCATACAGCAGTATTCTGGTACAGCATGGATCAATATTGCGAATACCAATGCCACCAAACTCGATTCAACCGGTGCCTACTTCGTATTTGTAAGGGGCAACCGCACGGTAGAAACATCAACGGCCGTCACCGACAACAGCAAAGATGCCACGCTGCGCACGACAGGCCGCATTTATCAGGGCAACGGAGTTACGGGGGCTGCCTTGCCTACATCCTTCTCCGTTGTGGGCAATATCTACCCCTCGGCCATCGACTTTGTACAATTGCAGAGCAACAACAGCAGCAAGATCAACAGTGTTTATTATCTGTGGGATTCGCGCCGTAAAAACGGTACGTCACTGGGCAGCTACCAGACCTTCAGCGGCACCAACAGCTACGGCTGTACGCCGGGCGGCGGCAGTTTCACGCTCAATCAAGTGAACACCACCATCCAGAGTGGCCAGGGCTTCTTTGTATCGCCCAAGAATCCGGGAACAGGCCAGCGGCTTATATTTGATGAGAACATCAAGCTGAGCGGCAGTAGCAATAATGCATTCCGACCCACTGTTCCTTCAAACCGTCTGGTAAAGATCGACACCCGCCTGCTGGATGGCGAAAATAGCGAAGTGGCCGATGGCAATACTGTTGTATTCGGCGCCAACTATGCCAATGCCGTGGATGGTGACGATGCGCAGAAACTCATGAACAGCGGCGAAAACTTTGGTATACAAAAAGGCAATGCCCGACTGGCTGTGGAAGGTCGCCAGCCCGTAGCGGCAGGTGATGAGATCCTATTTGCCACCGGCAACCTGAAGGAGAAAACCTATGTGCTCGACATTGCTGCGCAGAACATTGATGCGGAGCAACTGACAGCTACGCTGGAAGACCGCTATACGCAAAGCAGCATCCTGCTGAACCTCAACGGCAGCACACAGGTGCCTGTTGCAGTGGACGGCAATGCCGCTTCGAAGGCAGCCGACCGCTTCCGCATCGTATTCGGCAAGCCGGCCGTGAGCGGCAAGGCAGGTTTTGCCGTGGCTCCGAATCCGGTAGAGGGCAGCACCATCAACGTGCGTTTCATGAATCAGCCTGAAGGCCGCTATACAGCCCGTATTCTCAGCGTCGATGGTAAAGTAGTGCAGACTACGGTATTGGAACACACTGGCGGCAATGCCACACAAATACTACGGATGAATACGAAGTTCGCCGCAGGCACTTATCAGCTTGAGCTGACGGGATTGGACAGGGTGAGCCGTGTGATCCCTGTGCTGGTGCAATAAGTATTGACCAAATTGTCCTATTCAAAAAGGGAGCGACTAAGAAGTCGCTCCCTTTTTTTGCCAGACGGTTCAAAGTTCATAATGTTCAAAAGAGTCCCTTTCCAGAAAAGACGATGTATCAGTCGACTGAAAAAGTCCCAACATCGGGTTGATGGGAAATCATTCGTTCTGAAATGCCCCAACATTATGCTCAGGGGACAATCCATTAAATATCCGTCCAAAAAAATCTATCTTTCCAGACCCAAAAGTATAATTCAGCACAATGGCTCTACCCGTTTCGTTATTCAGCAGTTGGAAAAAAGATTTGCCTGCCTCCATTGTAGTTTTGCTGGTAGCGCTTCCGCTTTGTCTGGGGATAGCCCTGGGAAGTAGTGCGCCCCTGTTTTCAGGCATCATTGCGGGCATTCTAGGAGGCGTGGTAGTGGGATTGTTGAGCAAATCCAATCTGAGCGTGACCGGACCGGCAGCGGGGCTGACTGTGATTGTTTCAGGAGCCATCACCCAACTGAAGGTGTACGAGGCGTTTCTGATGGCCGTGGTCATAGCAGGGGCCCTACAGGTCCTGTTCGGAATTTTCCGGGCAGGTGTCATTGGCGACTACGTTCCCAATTCAGTGATCAAGGGCATGCTGGCAGCCATCGGACTCATCCTCATTTTGAAGCAGCTCCCCTTTTTGGTGGGCTATGAAGCGGATTACGAAGGGGATGAGCGTTTTTTACAAAATGACCACCGAAATACGTTTTCAGAAATCGCCCAGCTGATTGATAATATCACACCCACGGCACTTGTCATTGGACTGATGGGAATAACCTTAATGGTCATATGGGAATCCCGTCCTGTGAAAAAAATAAAATTACTGCAGGCCCTGCCCGCCCCGCTATTGATTGTTCTGCTGGCCGCAACGGCCAACGAGGTGCTATTGAAAAATTATCCGGAATTGTCGTTGCAGCAAAAACATATGGTCACTTTGCCCATAGCAAAAGACCTGCGGGAATTTGCGGGATTTTTCACGTGGCCCGATTTCAACCACATTTACAACATCAAGGTTTGGACCGCCGGCTTTACAATTGCGATTGTCGCCAGCCTGGAGACCTTGTTGAGCATAGAAGCGGTAGACAAGCTTGATCCACTCAAAAGAATAACACCTACCAACAAAGAGCTTAAAGCACAAGGAATCGGCAATATGGTTTCCGGTCTGCTCGGAGGCTTGCCGATGACCTCTGTTGTGGTAAGAAGTTCCGCCAATGTAAGTGCAGGAGCTGTAACAAAGCTGAGCAGTGTGCTGCACGGTATTTTTCTTTTTTTATGTGTACTGCTCATTCCCGGGCTGCTGAACAAGATTCCGCTTTGTTCACTGGCGGCAATCCTGATATTTACCGGATATAAACTGGCAACAGTATCCCTGTTCAGGTCTTTTTATCTGAATGGATGGAGCCAGTTCATCCCATTTGTCGTGACCATAATCGCCATCCTGTTCACAGACCTCCTTACCGGAATATGCATTGGGATGTTGGTTGGCATTTTCTTTATGGTAAAAAGTAATTTTAAATCGGCGGTTTTCATTGTCAATGACAAGAACAACTATCTGATTCGATTGAGAAAAGATGTGTCATTCCTCAACAAACCGCTCATCAAAACAAAACTCAGCTCGGTACCTCCAGGTGCATATTTGCTGATTGACGCCACCCGTGCCGATTTCATCGACATGGACATTATTGAAGAAATCAACAATTTCATTTCAAACGCATCGCAGAATCATATCCGGGTTGATATGAAAAAAAACGAAAACAACCCGTTACACAATTCATTGATGCCGGGCAATGAAACACCGACCGGGGAAGAAAAAAGATTATAGATGTGCATGGCTCCGTTCGGGCTTACAAACCATTTAAAGCGATTGCATATGAAGTCATACGAAAAACTGTTACTGGAGAACAAAGCCTGGGCCAAGGAAAAAACCATGGATAATCCTGATTTTTTCAGCCGGCTCGAAAAAATTCAAACACCCGAATTCCTCTGGATCGGCTGCAGCGACAGCCGGGTTCCGGCCAATGAAATCACGGGAACAAGGCCGGGAGAAATTTTCGTACACCGGAATATCGCCAACATGGTGGTGCATACCGATCTTAATCTGCTGAGTGTGTTGCAATATGCTGTTGAAGTGCTGCATGTCAAACATATCATTGTATGCGGCCATTACGGCTGCGGGGGAGTGAAAGCCGCCATGACCCGTCACTCCTTCGGCATCATCAACAAATGGCTGAGAAACATCAAAGATGTGTACGCGGTAAATCGCAGCGAGGTCGACCAACTTCCTGATGAGAGCAGCAGAGTGAACAAATTGATTGAAATCAATGTAAGGGAGCAGGTGTTCAATCTCGCAAAGACATCCATCGTGCAACGTTCCTGGAAGAGTTTCAATTATCCCCACCTGCACGGCTGGGTTTATGACCTGCATGACGGAATCATCAAGCCGATTTTTGAAATGCCAGCCGGCACGGAAATTGATTCCCTCTTCGCTTTCGACGACATTGAGTGAATCTGATAAAAAACAATCTGTTACGCCGGGCATTTCTCAGACGACAGGCAGTATCTCTGGATCAGTGAAGAGCCGGCACTTTGAGCGGATTCCTGCTCCGGCATAAGTCAATTCACCGGAAAATGAACGGAAAAAAATTAGTGGTCATAGGAGGAGGTGCCGCCGGTTTCTTTTGTGCTGTGAATGCAGCAGAAATGAATCCGGAACTGGAAATCGTGCTGCTGGAAAAAAGCGGCAAACTGCTTAGCAAGGTGAAAGTAAGCGGAGGGGGCAGATGCAATGTGACCCACGACTGCGACAGCCCCTCCCTCCTGCTTGAAGCTTACCCTAGAGGAAGACAAACCCTGAAAAAAGTCTTCCGCCGGTTTTTCACCTCCGACACGGTGGCCTGGTTTGCCCAAAAAGGCGTGGCGCTGAAAACAGAAGCCGACGGCCGTATGTTTCCTGTAACCGACAATTCCCAAACCATCGTGGACTGCCTGCTGTCGCTTGCCGGCAAATACGGCATTGCGTTACAAATGTTCGCTGAAGCGGTTGGTTTTCGCCGGGTCGACGGGCACTGGATCATCAGTTTGCGCAGTGGCATTGAACTTGATGCCGATTATATCTGCATCGCAGCAGGCGGTCATCCGAAATCTGCCGCGTATGACTGGATACACGCGCTGGGTCATCGTATCGTGGAACCGGTGCCTTCCCTCTTCACCTTCAATATGACCGGCCATCCTATTATACAGTTGCAGGGCATCACCGTTCCCCGGGTAAAAGCAGGTATACGAGGTACACCCTTTTCTGCCGAAGGGCCCCTGCTCATCACCCACTGGGGCATGAGCGGGCCGGCAATCCTGAAACTTTCAGCTTTCGCAGCCCGCAAGCTGGCTCTGAAAAACTGGAACTTCACGGCAAGCATCAACTGGCTTCCGGAATACAATGAGCAAAGCCTGAAGGAAAAACTGCAGGAATTGCGATTCGCTTTGGCTGCGAAAATCATGGACGGCAACTGCCCGCTGGGTTTACCGTTACGGCTCTGGAACCATCTACTTCGGGAGGCCGGAATTCCGGAGCATACGCGATGGTCGGACATGACGGCCAAAGCGCAGAACAAACTTTCCAAATCCTGCTGCAATCAGGAATATGAAGTGAAAGGAAAAACCACATTCAAAGAGGAGTTCGTGACCGCCGGAGGTGTATCGCTCGATGAAGTGGACAGCGATACGATGGAAAGCAGACTTGCACCGGGCATCTATTTCGCAGGCGAAGTACTTGATGCCGACGGCATCACGGGCGGCTACAACTTCCAGCAGGCCTGGACTACAGGATTCATCGCCGCAAAAGCCATTGCAGCAGCCGGCATTCTATAAATAAGAAAGGAAAAATTCCCGCAAAACCGGTTGCCGCAGTCGTATCCGAAAACTATTTTTCAGCACTCGAAAGCGCCATAAACATGGTTGTGAAAAACAAGATGAGAATTTGCGCCGAGAGGGCAAGATAACTGTGGTTGTCGAAAAAAACTGCCCAGGGATGCTTCGACCCGGAAAGTACCATCAGCGCGAGTATGGCGGTAAACACACAAATACCCATGCCTGCAACCATCAGGATTCGGGCCGCAGGCCGACCCCAGTGCCTACCTGCAATCCGTTGGTTGTGGCGGAAGAGGAAATAATACACAACGGCATAAAGGGTATAAGGAACCAGCGTGACAATCAGACGATAAGCAGCATCGCTTCCCGGAATGGCAGACACGACCCCAGCGAAAAGTTTCAGCAGAAAGACCACAAGGGCTATTGCCAGCACCACAGCCAGGAATCCGCCTGTAATCAGTAGAAAAAGCATCAGGTATTTGTTCATCCGGCCCATCATAGGCCGGCAAATTAATCAATCAGCGGCAATCAGGAATGACATAAAAAAATCCCATGGTTGAAGCCATGGGATTGTATGTTGCCTAACGGTGTTCCTGAATTATTCGGCCTTGGGCTCGTCGGGTGCCGCAGCGGGCGGTGTGCCGGTTTCACTTGAAGCAGTACTGTCCATCTTGGCCTTGAGGTCGGCCAGGGCACCGATATCACCCAGAGTGGACTTTTCTACCTTGGACTGAAGGTTCTTCACAGCTTTTTTGGTCACTTCAGCTTCGGCCTTCCTTTCCTTCATAACCACCTGCTTCTCTTCCTCGATGGTCTGTTCCCATAGGCGGGTATGGCTGAGCACGATCCGTTTGTCGTTACGGTCGAACTCGATGACCATGAAGCGGGAAATCTCGTCGGCTCCGAGGCTCTTGCCGTCTTCCTTCATCAGGTGACGGCTGGGAGCGAATCCCTCCAAACCATAAGGCAACTGCACTACAGCGCCCTTGTCATCCTTCTTGATGATGGTACCTTCGTGGATGCTTCCTACGGGGAATGTGGATTCCAGGGTGTTCCAGGGATCTTCTTCAATCTGTTTGTGGCCAAGCTGCAGCTTGCGGTTGTCCTTGTCGATGTTCATGATCACCACATCGATATTGTTGCCCACCTTCGTGTATTCATTGGGGTTGTTGAAGCGCTTGAGCCAGCTCAGGTCGCTGATGTGGATCATGCCTCCGATACCGGTAGCCAATTCCACAAATACGCCGTAAGGGGTGATGTTCTTCACCAGTCCCGTATGGCGGCTGCCTTCGGGGAACTTCATCTCGATTTCGCTCCAGGGATCGTTGGTGAGCTGCTTGATGGACAGGCTCATCTTCCGGCTGTCCTTGTCGAGCGTCACGATTTTCGCCTGGTATTCGTCGTTCAGTTTGAAGAATTCCTTGGCGTTGACAGGCGTATTGGCCCATGTGATTTCGCTCACATGCACCAGTCCTTCCACGCCCGGCATGATTTCCAGGAATGCGCCGTAATCTTCAATGTTCACCACTTTGCCTTTCACCACTTCGCCTTCGCGGATCTGCTCGCCGAGGGTATCCCACGGGTGTGGTGTCAGTTGCTTCAGCCCAAGGCTGATCCGCTTCTTGTCATCATCGAAGTCGAGCACCACCACATTAATTTTCTGGTCGAGCTTGAGCACTTCGCTCGGGTGGTTGATACGGCCCCAGGAAATATCGGTGATATAGAGCAAGCCGTCGAGTCCGCCCAGGTCGAGGAACGCACCGAAGTCGGTAATGTTCTTGATGGTTCCTTCCAGTACCTGGCCTTTTTCGAGTTTGCCCATGATTTCGGCACGTTGTGCCTCGATATCGCTTTCAATAAGCGCCTTATGCGACACCACAGCATTCTTGATGGCTTCATTGATCTTCACCACTTTGAATTCCATGGTCTTACCGACAAACTGGTCGTAATCGGTGACGGGTTTCACATCGATCTGTGAACCCGGAAGGAAGGTTTCCATGCCGAATACGTCCACAATAAGCCCGCCCTTGGTTTTGCTGGTAACCACCCCGGTGACGATTTCGCCGGTCTTGTGCAGTTCCATGATTTTTTCCCAGGCGCGGGTGGTACGGGCCTGCTTGCGGCTCAGGTGCAGGTTGCCGTCGCGGTCTTCTTTTTCTACAACCATCACTTCCACAATGTCGCCCACCTTGATACCGCCGGGTATGTCGCGGAATTCGTTAAGCGAAATAAGTCCATCGCTCTTGAAGCCGATATTGACCACCGCATCGGTTTTGGTGACGGCTTCTATGGTAGCCTGGATCATCTCACCATCGTTGATCTGGCGGAACGTGTTGTCGTACACCGAATCATACTTCTTTTTCTCTTCCTGGCTGTAGCTGGTCACATTGCGCTTGTCGACACTCCAGTCGAAATCGTCGTGAGCGGTTTGAACAGGAGCTGCATGCAGCTCGGCAGCCATTTCCACAGGCACATTTGTTGTCGCAGCAACTTCCGCTTCCGGTGAAGAGGATGCTTCCTGTGCATCTGCGTTTAATTGTTTGAAAATGGAAAATGACATAAAAAAAATCCCGGGTTTTTAAACGGGGCAGCAAAGGTAGGCTTTTCCTGCAGGAATTCAGGCAAATCCTCACGACAACAAAACGAAGGGGCGAAAAAGGAAACAGGCTGAAGAAACCGGTGTAGCATCTATAAAAAAGAAGCTAACCTGCTGTAATTCTAATAAATACGGATTTGGAATTTATATCATGAAAGCAACTCGTCCATATCACGTTCGTTGGCGATTTTCCCTTTTGCTTCCAGCATGCGCATATCCTTGGCATCCCGGAGAAACTCTGATGCGAAAATGAAGCTATTGAGCAGTTCGTTCTTGGAAAAGATGATTTCCTCCTTGTTCCCGCTCCATTCCTTGCGGCCTTGATAGAGATATAGGATATTCTCCCCGATTTCCATAACGCTGTTCATGTCGTGGGTATTGATTACCGTAGTCATGTTAAACTCTTTGGTGATATCGTGGATGAGCTTGTCGATCACCATGCTGGTTTGCGGGTCGAGGCCCGAATTGGGTTCGTCGCAAAAAAGGTATTTGGGATTCAGCACAATGGCCCGGGCGATACCCACCCGCTTTTTCATGCCGCCACTCAGTTCGGCCGGAAATTTTTTGTTCACATCCTTCAGGTTCACCCGTTCCAGCACTTCATTGACCCGTGTCAGCTTTTCCGAAAAAGTCTTGCGGGTAAACATGTCCAGAGGAAACATGATGTTCTGCTCTACCGTCATGCTGTCGAAAAGGGCAGACCCCTGAAACAGCATTCCGATTTGCTGACGCAGCTCCTTCCGACGCTCATCGTCCATGCTGGTGAAGGGGTTTCCGTCGTAAAAGATTTCACCGCGGTCCGGTTCGAACAAGCCTACCAGGCATTTCTGCAAAACGGTTTTCCCGCTGCCGCTGGTACCGATGATGAGGTTGCACTTGCCGGTCTCCATACGGTGGCTCACATCCTCCAGTACCACCTTAGAGTCGAATTGCTTATGGATATGGGTGAATTCAATCATTTTAATCAGTTGGGCCTGCTTAACAGCAGCTGCGACAATACATAGTCGGCCAGCAAGAGCATGATGCAGCTGATGACCACGCTTTTGGTACTGCTCCGTCCTATCTCCAGCGCCCCGCCCTTGACATGATAGCCGTAATAGGCGGGTATGCTGCTGATGATGAAGGCGAAGGTGTAGGACTTAACGAGCGCGAAGAACACGTTATAGGGAAGAAAACTCATCAAAAGGCCCCGGTCGAAGGTTTCAGCAGAAAGGATATTGGAAGCCGTGCCGGCAATCCTTCCCCCGATGATGCCCAGCACCATCGAAATGACCACCAGCATGGGGATGGTCACAAGGGCGGCAAGAATTTTGGGCATCACCAGATAGCACTTGGTGTTGATGCCCATGATCTCAAGCGCGTCTATCTGTTCACTGACCCGCATATTGCCCAATTCACTGGCGATTTTACTCCCGATCACACCTGCAAGCACGATGCAAACCAGGGTGGGGGCGAATTCAAGAATCACCGTATCGCGAACAATCTGGGCAATGGTGGTGAGGGGTATGATGGGGCTGACGAGCTGGTATGCGGTTTGCACGGCGCTCACCGCGCCGATGAAAACAGAAATGATGGATACGATACCCAGCGAACCGATGCCGATCTCGTTGCACTGGTGCATGAACTCCTTCCAGTACATTTTACCGTTTTCGGGACGGGTGAACATGCCTTTCAGCATATAGATATAGCGCCCCAGGTGGGTGAAAAAGTTCATGAGCAAATGTATTGAAAAAAGGGTGGAACAATCTGAAAGGGTTCTGCCAGGAAGGGAAGCCGCTGAAACGCAATCCTCATTCGCCGGCATTGATAATGAGTCTCACCTTTTCGATACGGTTCTTGCTGATGGACATGGGTACAAACGTGTAGGGGCCGTAAGCCAGTTTCTCATCAACAGAGGGAAACGCACCGGCAATCTCCAGCACAAGTCCGGCAAGCGAATCACTGTCGCCCCTGATATCGTCAAAACTGTCGGAGGGAATTTTGAGTGCGCGACATACGTCGTTGATCATGATTTTGCCATCGAACACATATTCAAGGTCACTTACTTTGAAGAGCGGAAAATCATCCTCGTCGAATTCGTCTCGGATCTCACCGATAATCTCTTCCATGATATCCTCCAGGGTTACGATTCCGGAAGTTCCCCCGAACTCATCCACCACCACCGCAAAATGGATGCGGCGGCTGCGAAACTCCTGAAGCAGGTCTTCAATCAACTTGTGCTCATGTACAAAATACGGAGGCCTTATCAGCATATGCCAGTCGAAATCGGACCCAGGGGGCATGCTGAGGCAGGGCAACAGGTCTTTGGTATGCAGCACGCCCACCACTTCATCAAGGTTCTTTTCATATACCGGAAGGCGCGAATAATGCAACTCCTCAACCTGGCCGATTACCTCGCTGAGCGTGCTTTGCCGGTTGATGCCGTATACGTCGAGTCGTGAACGCATCACGCGTTTCACTGGGGTTTCACTGAACTTCCTGATTCCTTTCAGCATCTGTTTTTCCTGCAATGTCGCCTCATGTTCGGGCAACAGGTCAATGGCATCATCCAGATCGTCGTTGTCCAAACGGGCGGAGTTCCCCGGAGCGAATTTGTGTTCAATCCGGTCGCTCTGCCGTACCAGCCTTCTGGCAACTCCGATAAAGAGGCTGTTGAATACTTCCACCACTAGGGAAGCAGTGCTTGCAAACCAGATCTTGTGTTGCGTAGCCCATACCTTGGGCAGTATTTCCGCAAAAAGGAGCAACAGTGCCGAAACCGCTATGACCTTGATGGCAAACAAGAGTGCAAAATTTCCGGCAAATGCTGAAAACCAACCGTTAATCAGTGTATTGGCAATGAGAATAAGACAGATATTGATCAGGCTGTTGGCAATCAGCATTGTGGCCAGCAGTGTCTTGGGCTGTTCCAGCAAAAGCACGATCCTGCGAAAAGCGGGCTGCTGTTTGTTTTTAAGCAGGTCGATATCCTTGTAGGTAAGGGAGAAAAAAGCCACTTCAGAACCCGATAGAAGGAAGGAGAGAAGCAGCAGCACTATGGCCAGAAAAACAAGGACCACAGAGTCGGCAGGGGTAATGACCAAAAGGGAAGTTGTGCCTGGTAAAAAAAACTGCCAACCCGAATAAGCTTCCAAAACTTAAGTGATTTAATGAACAATTGCCTGCGCTGGCAGAACCCGGTGGGGTATGTGAACGAAAACATGCCCGAACAACAGATGCCCGGTTGATTACTGGTCGTGGCCCGGCGGCATCGCATCATGGCCCATATCGCCCGGAGCATCGTACCCGGGAGTCCCCCCATCCTGTTTTCTGTCGAGCATGATGAGGTTGTCGCCAATAATTTCAGTAGCGAATTTTTTATGCCCCTCCTTGTCTTCCCAGCTCCTCGTACGCAGCCGGCCTTCAATATAAACCAGACTTCCCTTGTGCAGGTATTTCTGCGCCAGTTCGGCCAACCCCCGCCAAAGCACTACCGTATGCCACTCGGTTTGAGAGAGTGGCTTTCCGTTCCTGTCTTTGAAGGTTTCCGTGGTTGCCAGCGAAAACTTAGCAACGGGGATGTTCCCTTCCAGGAATAGCATGTCGGGATCCTTGCCCAGATTACCCATCAGTACCACACGGTTTACGCCTCTCATGACAAATATGTATTGATGCGACAGGGGCGATCCTACCTGAATAAGGAACCGAAGACCCGAACGCTTTATTAAAGATACAGGTTTTTGTGTTTCAGGAATTTCGTAATGATGCCCGGAAAGGGAACCGTGGAAATTTGATTCACCGGCAGTGCCTCAATTTGGGTGTTCAGGGGAGGTGAAAGCAGCTTCACCGTCAAAAAACGCGCATTGATTTCCTGATGGGAAAGGCGCTGGCGGTAGGGACCTGAAAGTTCGCCCGGAAGAAAATCCTTATGGCCGGCCATTCGCCTGACCTCAGTACTCAGATTTCGGGAGGTCCATTCCCGGGGAACATCGGTTTCCACGAGGTTGAATTCGTAGAGATTTTCCCAGATATCGCCTGCCGGGCGCCTGTGCACATACAGTTTCCGACGATACGTAAAGAGTATGTACAGAAAGTGGCGGGTGCGCAGTTTCAACTTTTTTTCCTTTACGGGCAAACGGGCCACCGATTCCTGGATCCGAGCCTTACAATTTTTTCGTAAAGCGCAGGTCGGGCATAAGGGTTGCACCGGCTTACACACCGTAGCACCGAAATCCATGATCGCCTGATTGTATAGCCCCGGTTTGCGGATATCGAGCAAGAGCCCGGCGATACGCTCAAATTCCTTTTTCCCGGCAGTACTGTCCACGGCCAGCCCGATTCCGAAATAACGGGCAATGACACGGTAAACATTGCCATCCACCACTGCATAGGGAAGATTGAAGCCAAAGGAAGCGATGGCGGCCGCGGTATAACTGCCAACACCTTTCAGTGCAAGTATTTCGGGGTAGGTGTCGGGAAATTTTCCCTTCAGCGGACCGGCAATAAAACGGGCTGTAATCAGCAAATTTTTACATCGACTATAATAACCCAGGCCCTCCCAGAGTTTATACACCTCCTTATCATCGGTACCGGCAAGCTTGCAGATGTCGGGGAATCGGCTTACGAACCGGTTGAAATATTCGGTTCCCTGCTCAACCCGGGTTTGCTGCAGGATTATTTCACTCAGCCATATTTTATAGGGGTCTTTTTCCCCTTTCCAGGGCATAACTCTATGATTTTCAACGCTATTCCATTTCATCAGGCCTTTTCGGAAAAGTTTGGCAGCATCTTTGTCAGGCATATTGGAACAAATTTCGTGGGAAATTGGCATCGACTTCAAACTGGTTCGGGCATTATTTTTAATGGTTTATATAATTTATCTGAATTTTATGCGTTTTAAATCAGGCAGGGAAAAAATCATTTTGATAATCAGCCTTTAACAGTATTTTTATTCATTAATATATTAACTTACCATTTGAAAAGCAATTAAATAAGTTAACCCATGAGAAAAGCAGATTTAATCAGTGAAATTGCCGATAAGACCGGAATTCCGAAGGTGGATGTGATGGTTACCCTTGAAACCATGTTCAAGGAAATCAAGCGCTCGCTCATTGAGGGTGAGAACATCTATATCAGAGGTTTCGGCAGCTTCATCACCAAGAAGCGCGCAGCAAAAATCGGCAGAAATATCAAGAAGAACGTAGCCGTTGAGATTCCCGAACACTATATCCCGGCCTTCAAACCCGCAAAGGAATTCGTGCAGGAAGTGAAAAACAAAAAAATCGACGAGTCGGCCGCACCCAGCCTGCAATTGGGACAATAGTCCGACTTGTTCTGCCGCATAAAACTGCCGTTGAAAGCCCAACGGCAGTTTTTTTGCCCGTCAATATCCGCTTACCGGGGGGCGAATCAAATCCTTTTTCTGAAGAATGAAAACAGTTGCACACGAACGGGCTGTCCCCTGCTTCCTCTTTAGTTGTACTTTTAGCAAAAATTCAGGTGAAAAAAAATCAACTTCTGCTCCTTTTTTCAGGTGTGGTGTTACTCGCTTTTTTGATGGTTTTTGGGAAAACCACCGGAAAAAAAGCACCTGTTCCCGATGCTGCTAAAAAAGCGGAGATGCCCGCCTATGACATTGAAAAGCAAGCAGTTGCCGCAAAAAAGACACTTGATGCCGGCCAATCGGCACGGCTGTCGTCGCTGGAAAAAGCGCTGGAACAGGCGGGTACCTCTGAAAGCAGGGAACTTGCCTGCCGGGAGCTCGCCCGATTCTGGAGCGACAGCGCGGACAACCATGAGCTCTTCGTTTTTTATACGCATAAGGGGGCGATGTTGGTAAATTCTGAAAAAAGCCTCACCTTTGCCGCCCGTCAGATTTTTCGGGAAATGAGAAATGAGGAGGATCCCGCAATTCGGATCTGGAAGTCGGACAAGGCCCGCGAACTCTTTGAGAAGGCAGGGCAACAGGATCCGGAGAACGATTCGCTGAAAACAGAACTTGCCGCCTGCCATATTTTCGGACCCGGAATGGCCGGTGATGCCAGCGAAACAATGAAAGGAGTCCAGATGCTGCTGGGTATCGTTCGAAAAGATTCGCTCAACATGCAGGCACAGCAACTCCTGGGAATCGGCGGGGTGGTTTCCACCCAGTACGAGAAAGCCATCGGCAGGTTGGAACTTGTAGTCAGCCGAATGCCTGAGAATCTGGAAGCTGTTTCCTGGCTTGCCGATGCCTATGCAGGCAAAGGCGATGTGACCAATGCGGTGAAATGGTACAATTACAGCAAAAAACTGGTCAACAACCCCGAATTCAGTAGGGAGATTGACCGGAGAATAGCTCTGCTCCGGCAGAAATGAAACATACGATCAAAATAATTTTATAAAATAAAGCCTCTCAATCATGCCTTGCGGTAAAAAAAGAAAGCGTCACAAAATCGCAACACACAAACGCAAAAAGCGTTTAAGAAAGAACCGTCATAAAAAGAAATAATTCTTTTTAGGTATTAAGGCTTGGTCTCCCCTCCTGTTGTTTCTCCATAGGGTAACATGTCGTTCCGCGACTTGACTCTTTATGGCATAAATCCCCGGACAACCGCAGCCGCTGATTTCAGTAAACCGCGAATTGCTTGAACAAAGAGTTGATTATAAACGCTACCGCCCAGGGCGTAGAAATAGCCCTGCTGGAAGACAAGCGGTTGGTGGAACTGCATAACGAAAAGGCAGATGCGACCTTTTCAGTGGGCGACTTGTATCTCGGCAAAGTCAGAAAGCTTATTCCCGGACTCAACGCCGCTTTCATCGATATCGGATTTGAAAAAGACGCTTTCCTCCATTATACCGACCTCAGCCCTTATGTGCGGTCAATCCTGAAATTCACCCAGTTGTGCATGAACAAGAAATCGGAGGAGCCCTTCGATTTTGGCAAGTTCAGGGTGGAGCCCGAAATCGTGAAGACGGGAAAGATTGCAGAAGTACTCAGCGGAAAACCCAATATTCTGGTGCAGATACTGAAGGAACCGATTGCCAGCAAGGGTCCCCGCCTGAGTTGTGAGCTGTCACTTCCAGGAAGATTTGTCGTGTTGACACCGTTCAACGATGTGGTGGCGGTATCCCGTAAAGTACATTCCTCCGAGGAACGGAAAAGGCTGCAGAAAATCATTGAAGCCGTAAAGCCGAAAAATTTCGGCGTTATTGTGCGCACCGCTGCTGAAGGCAAGCAGACCGCTGAACTGCATGAGGACCTGCTTGCGCTGGTAGAAACCTGGAAACTGATCCAGAACAATCTCAAAGGGGCCATGCCGCCCACCAAGATTCTCAGCGAGCAGGGAAAAACCACCAGCATGCTACGCGACCTGCTGAATGCGGATTTCAACCGCATTGTCACCAACGACCGTAATGTGTTTGCCGAAACCAAGTCCTATATACAACGTATCGCTCCCGAAAAAAGTGAAATTGTTTCCCTATTCAACAACGGAACACCCATTTTTGACAGTTTTGGCATCACCAAGCAGGTGAAAGCCGCTTTTGGGAAAACGGTAAACCTGCCTAGCGGTGCCTATCTCGTAATCGAGCATACAGAAGCCCTGCATGTGGTTGATGTCAACAGTGGGTATAAGAGCGCCAGCAACAATCAGGAACAGAACGCCCTGGAAACAAATCTGGAAGCGGCTGCGGAAATCGCCCGACAGCTCCGGCTCCGCGATATCGGCGGCATCATTGTGGTGGATTTCATAGACATGAAACTGCCTGAAAACAAGAAGAAGTTGCTGGAATCGATGGAAAAAGCCATGGCTTCCGACCGGGCCAAGCACTCAGCTCTGCCCATCAGCAAATTCGGCATCATGCAAATCACCCGGCAGCGGATGAAGCCGGAGATGAACATCAACACGGCCGAACTCTGCCCCAGTTGCAGCGGCACCGGCAAAATCTCATCCAGCATCGTACTGGCAGATGACATTGAAAAGAACCTCAGCTATTTGATCATGCAGAAGCACGCCAAACTTACCATCGGTGTGAATCCCATCATCTATACCTATCTGACCAACGGGCTTTTGTCGATCCGGAGAAAATGGAGCTGGAAATACAAACAACACATCCGGGTGAAAGCGAACAACAACTACCACCTCACAGAGTTCCGGTTTTTCGACCGGCATGGCGACGAAATCAAGATCTGAACGAAGGTCAATCGCGCTGTCTTCCCGAATAAATCATGATGTACTGCAGGAGCATGGCCACCGAAGCCAGTGCCGATACCACATAGGTGAGGGCTGCCCACTTAAGCGCATCTTTGGCCTTCTCCTGCTCCTGCGGACGGGTGATGTTGGCCTTCTGCAGCCACTGCAGGGCGCGGTTTGAAGCATCGAACTCCACCGGCAATGTGACCAGGGAGAAAGCGGTGGTGACGGCGAAGAGAATAATACCTACCAATAAAACGGTTTGGTTTCCTCCTCCAAAGCCCATCATGCCCAAGCCTGCAACAATCACCCATTGCGAGAGCGAACTGCTGATTTGCACTACCGGCACCATACGGCTTCGCATCATCAGCATGGAATAAGCGGTAGCATGCTGTACCGCATGCCCGCACTCATGGGCCGCCACTGCGGCAGCAGATACATTGCGGCCGGCATACACATCAGGACTAAGATTGACCGTTTTCTTTATGGGATCATAGTGGTCGGAAAGAAAACCCTGCACACTCACCACATTCACATCATGGATGCCGTTCTCACGCAGCATCTTTTCAGCGACTTCTTGCCCGCTGAGACCCGAGCTGGTCGGAATCTGGCTGTATTCCTTGAAACGGCTTTTCAACCTTGATTGCACAATCATACCGATAACCATGAATACGAGCGATATCATTATAATTCCCGGTGTCATAAATCGTAAGATTTTATTTTGGTGAAAAAATTCGCAAAAAATGTACCTGATGCATCCGCTGCCAAAAAGTCAAGGACAGGAAACACATGATCGCCATACCTACAAATCCAGCTTAGAGATGGCTCTTTATTTCCGCCACCAGTTCCCCCCCGGTAATCGGCACCCCCTTGATCTTGTTATAGGGAATAGCATCGACCAAATATACATCACGGATGATTTTGACGAGCTGACCGTTGTTGATTTCCGGAACCAATACCTTATCGAAGCCACTGATAAGGGTTCCCAGATTTCTGGGAAAGGGCCTGACATAGCGTAGGTGGGCGTGTGAAACCTCCAGTCCCTGCTGTTGCAGTTCGGTAACCGCACTTTTTATGGCGCCATAGGTGCTTCCCCAGCCAAGCACCAGCAACCTGCCCTTTGCTGCTCCGCTGTCCAGCGCCTGTTCAGGAATATGGTCGGCTATACGGTCCACCTTGGCCTGTCGGGTTTTGACCATATGCTGGTGATTCTCGTTGTCGTAACTGATATTGCCGGTCACATCCTGTTTCTCAAGCCCGCCCACCCTGTGTTCCAGGCCTGCCGTACCCGGCACGGCCCAAGGACGAACCAGTCGCTCATCTCTTTTATAAGGCATGAACCTACCCCCGGCAGCGTCGTCTGTAGTTGCAAATTTTACGGCAATAGAAGGCAGGTCGGCCGAAACAGGATAACGCCAGGGCTCAGCACCGTTGGCAATATACCCGTCGCTTAGAAAAATCACGGGAGTCATGTGCTGCACACTGATGCGGCAGGCCTCATAGACCGCATCGAAGCAATCGCTGGGCGTAGCTGCCGCAATTACAGGCATGGGGCATTCTCCGTTCCTGCCATAGTAAGCCTGCAGCAGGTCGCTTTGCTCGGTCTTTGTGGGAAGGCCAGTGCTGGGACCGCCGCGCTGAACATCAATGATCAGCAGGGGAATTTCCAGCATCACTGCCAAACCCATGGCTTCCGATTTCAGCGCCATACCGGGACCGCTTGTTGTGGTCACGCCCAAAGCGCCGCCATAGCTGGCACCAATGGCAGCGGTAATGGCGGCAATCTCATCTTCGGCCTGAAAGGTTTTTACACCGAACTGCTTGTGGCGGCTCAGCTCATGCAGGATATCGCTGGCAGGAGTTATGGGATAACTTCCCAGAAACAGCGGCAGTCCGCTTTTCTGCGAAGCGGCAACCAGCCCGAGGCTAAGGGCCTGATTGCCCATGATGGAACGGTAGTTGCCGGGAACCATACGTGCGCTCGGAACCCTGTAACGGGTGCGGAACGTTTCGGTGGTATCGCCGAAATGATAACCCGCTTTCAGCGCTTTCACATTGCTTTCGAGGATTTCGGGCTTTTTGCCGAACTTCTCGGTGATGAAGGCGATGGTATTGTCCATTTCACGATTGTACATCCAATAGAGGAACCCCAACACAAACATATTCTTGGCCCGGTCTTTCTCCTTGGTACCCATACTGATATCGCGCAACGCCTCGCGTGTCATTTTGGTGACGTCGATCTTGATGAGCTCGTACCCCTGCAGGCTGTCGTTTTCGAGCGGATTCACACCTTCCGGGTAGTTGGCCAGCCGCAGGTTTTTGGCATCGAACCCATCGGTGTTGGCGATGATGATGCCGCCCTTTTTCAACGCCTGAAGATTCACTTTCAGGGCTGCGGCATTCATGGCCACCAGCACATCACAGGCATCGCCGGGAGTGAAAACGGCATCGCTGCTGAAACGCAATTGGAATCCGCTTACGCCGGGAAGCGTGCCCTGCGGTGCCCGGATTTCGGCCGGGAAATCGGGAAAGGTAGCCAGATCGATGCCCAGCAATGCGGTATTGCTGGTAAACTGGCTGCCGGTAAGCTGCATGCCATCGCCGCTGTCGCCTGCGAATTTGATCACCACATCCCTGAGTACCTGTTCTGTTCCGGTCATCCTGTTTTTTTTCGGGTGCAATTTACACCGAAATAAGCAGCTCCCGATAGGCTATTCAGCCATAGGCCCTGTTCACCGATGGGGCAGTATGACAATTTCATTGCATCATTCAAACGGGCACAGCCTGTTGCAAGGATATTTTATCGCATAAAGGGATGATATGTCGTTCGCCTTCAATATTTTCGCGGGTCCGAACAATCGGCCCCGTCATCTAACCAGCTGGCAGTTCATGCTCAAGGAGATCATCATCGCCCTACAGTCGTATTTCGAAGCGCACCGTTTTATTGTCAAGCATCGGCTATGGAAATGGATCCTGATTCCCGGCATCATCTATTGCCTACTTTTTTGTACCGGCATGTATTTTTTCTGGAAGAGCAGCAACTGGGTCATCATGGAACTGCTGGAAACCACCGGAGTGGGCCGGTGGATGAATGCGCTGGACAGCAGCTGGCTGAAACTGCTTTTTATTTTCGGACAGGTGATCCTCAAGCTGGTGCTGATGCTCTTTTATTTTTCATTGTTCA